>NZ_LSMM01000044.1:0-49449 GCF_001566815.1 Marinobacter sp. Hex_13 | reverse complement strand
CGCATTGAAGCTTGTGGTTGACACGCTAAGAAAGCGATAGCGCATCAGCTAAGACTTAAAAGTCCATAGATAACTCACTGAGAAATTCCATACTAAAACAATTAATGTTGTGGGTATTTGTACAATAAGTGGGTGAACAGAAAGTGTAATCATGAAAATTTTGTATGACAAGGTATTTATAATAAGGCCAGCGCCGACCATAAGATAAAACCTTATTAAAGCCGTTCTATGTGGTATGGTGGCAGAAAAGGTAAATCTGTAACTCATATAATAATTCAGCACAGAACTTATAGCAAAACCAGTAGCAGAGGCATAAACCGGAGTTGTGATGCCTGCTTCAACCAGAAAAAAAAGAACTAGAAATTGTGTTAGAGTTGCTGTTCCCCCAACCAAAATGAATTTACTAAATTTGTTTGATAACATGTGCATGTGATATTTATTCGCTTTTTGGTTTTGAATATATTCTCACCACATTTCCAGCTAGAGATCCTCTGATTGATTTAACTTCAAATACTTTATCGTAATTTCTGAAAATATAGTTATAAATAGGCATGCTGTGGGCATAGGGCTCACCGCCAGCCAGTCGGCGATCATACTGATCACTTAATATGATGTAATCTGGGTCAGATTCCACTATATCCTTTGTGTCCTCTAGTTCTCCGATAACGCCTAGTGCTCTATAGTATTTTGTTGACGCTGGTTGAAAATCTTCATCCATAAAGCCGGGCTGAATCAATCTATATGACTCAGTTGGTAATTGAGGAGAATAGCTTTCAACTAGTATCAAGCTATTCTCTGAAATATTCTGTCTACTCCACCTATAGGCGTGAGTTCTAGTGTCACCTTGTGCGAGTTCATTTGCATCCAGAAGCGTCTCCCTCAAGGGGAGGATCAAGGCGATGACCAGCGAAGTGGCTACAAAAAATTTCAACCTTGTGTGTTCGAATATCTTATAAGAAATATAAACGCCGTGAGCCGCAAGGTAACATGCGAATGGAATTAAAGGCATAGCCCATCTTTCCCACCAAAGATTTAGCGACGATATAAAAAATAAGAAAGGTATAAAAAATGAGAGTACTACGATACCGAAATAGTTGTCCCTTGGCTTTTTCACTATAACGAATACGCTTATGAGAGCGAAGAACCCACCAGCTAACGAAACGTTAGAAAGGATTACATCGTAAAAATAGCGAAAGATAGAGTTTGTGAATCCATAGGAAGTCGATGACAAATGGGTCGATCTAGCCTCACCCAAAATGTCGTTCAGTGCAGTTTGTATATCTATAAATAAATACGGTGCAGCTAAAAAGGCGCCAATTAGGGAAAAGGTAGCCGCTGTTAATAGATGTGCGAAGTTTTTTGTTAGAGGGATGCCCTGATTGGATTGGGATATAAAGTGAGCCGCAATGATAGGTAAGCATCCGAAAATAGCGGGGTATTTAGTGGCTACAGATAGACCTAGGAAAAGTCCAGCAATAATATAGTTACTTATTTTTGGTTTCTCGATAATCTTAAAGCAATATATTACTGTAATAAGAATAAGTGCTGTCATCTGCATATCTGTGCGGATAAGTCTTGACAGCTCTACAGAAAGTGGAGCTATGGCCATGATTGAAGCCGAAATTAGGCCAACAGTGCGGTTCTGACCACGCTTTCCCATTAGATAAGTAAGGTAGACTGCGAGCATGCCAAAAAAAAGTATGAGTAGTCGACCCACAAAATAGAATTCGCTTGGTTCAGTACGAGTTATCACTTCTATTGCGGAGAGGTCGGGGAAATGGCCTAGCATCAAACCAATCGAAGCATAAAGGCCAAAAACGAGGCTTAGGCTATAGATTGTAAAGGAGCCTGGGTGACCGAACCAATGAGGGTTTAGATCTCCAGTGCCCAATATCCTGAAAGCTCGCGTTACGAAATTTGGTTCATCTGTGTTGTACAGAAAAGGTAGGCCGAAATCTAAGCCCCAATATCTGGCTAGGCCAGCAATAGCTAAGACCGCAATAATCGCTATTGTTGTGATTGAAACCTTTTTAAGCGTTACTATACTCACATCTAGATCTCACACAATGGATTATTGAGACTTCTCTTTTGTAATCTTTTCTATAATAAACGATGGACGCTGTTTTGTTTCTTGGTAAATTTTACCGATATATTCTCCCACCAAACCAAGACAAAATAGCTGAACACCACCGAAGAAGGTGATGGGTATCAAGGTAGATGCCCAGCCAGGTATCGCAGTGTCTAGGCTGTATTTAACGTAGAATATCCAACCCAGCTGGATCATGGCTGCAAAGGCAAACCCGATTCCCATTAATGCGACGAGCCTAAGAGGACGGACTGAAAAAGAGGTGATTCCGTCAACAGCTAGTGCCAGCATTTTTCTGATGGGATACTTGGATTCGCCTGCTGCTCGCTCACCCCGTTGGTAGGTAACCTTCGTTGATTTGAAGCCCAACAAGGGTATCATTCCTCGCAAGAACAGGTTAACTTCCTTAAAGGTTTTTAGTTGATCTAAAGACCTTCTGCCCATCAATCTGAAATCCGCGTGGTTGTGAATAACTTCAGCTCCTAACCAAGCCATCACTCTATAAAATAACAGAGCAGTTTGGCGTTTAAAAAAGCTGTCTGTAGTTCGATCGTCACGAACTGCATAGACGATTTCCGAGCCCTTTCTATATTCCTCAACCATCTGGTGAACAATTGTTATATCATCTTGAAGATCGGCGTCCATGCTGATAACTGCTTCGCCTTCCGCAATATTTAGGCCGGCTAATAATGCACGTTGATGCCCACAGTTGCGTGAAAGTTTTACCCCAACAACGAATTCGCACTCATCGGAGAGTCGATCTATTATGTCCCAAGTTCTATCCGTACTGCCATCATCTACCAGGTAAACTAAGGTTTTATTAACATCTTTATTTCTTAATTTTTCCAGTTCTTTAAGAAGTTTAGGAATAGTAATTGGAAGAACATCTTCTTCATTGTAGCAAGGTATAACAAAGGAAACGTTCATACGGTCATCCATAACATTACCTATTGGCTGATATTTTTGTTTAAGTAACTGATTTATATGTCTTTCGTTAGTTGATGATAGATTGTTATATATTTTTTAACGTTTCGTTGTGCGCTAAATTTATCAAGTAATGTTTTGGGTGTTAGGTCTCGACGTTCAAGTGATAGTGCCAGCGATTTTTTGACTGATTCTGTGTAACCTTCCGGAGTGTGTTCATCCACTAAAATTCCCGCTTTCCCATAATCCAGTACCTCAGGAATACCACCCACGTTGTGCGCTACGATTGGCACATTTACTGCCAATGCCTCTAACAGGGTCATCGGTAATCCTTCATGGTCAGAAGGCATCAGCAGTACATCAAGGTTTACTATTTCATCTAGTGCTGGGCTCAAAAAACCTTTGAAATCTATTTTTTTAGCGATGTTGAGATCAAATGCAAGCTGCCGCAGGTCGTTTTCCAGTGGCCCAGATCCGACGACCACTCCACGACAAGTAATTCCTTGTTGGTTTAAAAGGGCAATTGTTCTGATGAAAAGGTCGCCTCTTTTAACTTTTACAAGTCGGCCGACTAAACCAATTTTGGGCTCCTCGTTTTCTCCTCTAGGTGGGGTTAACCATTGATGCTGAGTGCCTTCAATATCAATGAAATTGAATATTTTGTATACCTTGTCCTGAAACACTTTCTTCAGGGTATCTTCAAGCTGCGTAGACACCGCGATAATAGCTTGCTGACGAGTGCGACCTAGGAAAAGATCCACTTTCTGAACCAGCCATTTGTGCGGGCGTTTCAAGGTGAGTACTGTTTCCGCGCTGCCATGTACGGTACGCGCTGACCGGGGGACTTTAGCGAGCTCTTTGCCCAAAATGCCTAGTACATTTTCCTTGAAACCGTGTGTATGCACTATTTTGCTGTTATGTTCCTTGCAGTGTGATGCGATTGAACGTGCAATAGTCCATGGATTCAACTTTTTCTCGTCGGCTAGCAAAAGTGGTATTCCCAGCTCCTTGAACTTTTCAAAAAGAATGCCTTCGTTAAAAATGACGACGGTCGGTGTAACTTGACCTGACGCTTGGAGCGCTTGGCAAAGGTTGTAAACTTGGACTTCGGCGCCCGCCCATAAATCGCCTGAAATAACATGGGTGACGACCAGTTTCGAGTTACCTTCGGTCATAAAAGCCCGCGCCCGATCGTGGCCAGCAATGTCCGGGTGCTGTGGCTGTTGCCATCATGGAGGTTGAAGCGGTGAAGATCGTAAGGGTTGCACCCGGTAAGGTTCCAGCCGGTTTTGGTGGTGCATGCGGCCTTATAGGTATCAGAGACCAGATTTTCACCCTTGCCGGTTATGTCGCCATTGGGATAACAGAACACGGGTATGGCGGCTTCGCCCAGGGAATTGAGGTCCTGCAGGCAGTCCACGATTTCTTCTTTGAGTATTTTCCCATCCTTCAGACGGTTCAGGCGATAATGGTGCCTGGTGTGCGCGCCGTACATCACAAGACCGTTTTGCGCCATTTCAGTCAGTTCAGAGCCGTTTAGGATGGATCTGGAGGTTTCCGTGGGAGCCACCTCCGGGTGGGATGCATAGACCTGTTCAAGAGCCTCAAGGATCGTGGCGTCTTCGAGTGACTTCAGTCGCGCGATCACTTCGTCCGCTTCCAGAAGGGAAAGTGGGCGATTCGCGCCAGGGGCAGGCTCAAGAGGCAGGTGAGGTCGCAGCCAGTCGAAGGATGAATCATTTTTGGGAATGGTCTGTGTGGTCAGCAGGCTGAGCACCTGTTCCGGCCAGAAGGTTTTGCCGGTGTTGATCATTTGGGTGACCAGGAAGATCGTTGCCGGGGCGTTCTGTGCCTTGAGAGTCGGGTAGGCGTATTGATAGTTGTCTTGCCAGCCATCGTCGAAGGTAAAGGCAACCGAGAGCCTTGGAAGCGTTTTGCCTTGACTGTTACGGTCCAACCAATCGGAAAGGTGGATGGGTTCCGCCCCAAGCTTACGGACAAACCGGATATGGTCTTCGAGGGCTTGCGGGCTGGTCACCATGCCTGGCTGCTCCGCGGCACGCTCGGGCGCATCCGCCGGGAGAATTCGGTGGTAAGTGAGGATCAGCAGCGTTGGCTTGTTCGAGAGACGGACGCGCAGCCAGCCATAACAGGCCAGCACGGTAAGAGCGCCTGATTTAACAAGGGATCTGAAGAATGCCACGCCTTGGGCCTCCGTCGGCTTCGCCAATGGTTTTGGCTTGTTCGTCCATGTATAGTTTATCGCCATAGCGATTCTGCCAGTAGTGTGCAGAGATGTCATCCACAAGGGTTCACAGGGATTGGGAGCGATGCTGGTTATTCTATTCTGGTTTGCGGCAATTGGAGCGCTTTTCAGCTACTTTATTTATCCATTCATTCTTCGTTTTATGCCCAGTCGTCCGGAAGCAGAGCGCGAGCATGCCCTGTCAGACACTCCGCCGCTCGTTTCCCTGATTGTGACGGCTCATAACGAAGCCCATCGAATCCGTGACAAAATCGAGAACTGCCTGGCTCTAGACTACCCGGGCCTGGAAATTATTATTGCCTCGGATGCCTCCAGCGACGATACCGACCAGATCGTAGGCGAGTACGCTAATCGCGGCGTGAAGCTGGCCCGTGCAGAGGAACGGAAGGGAAAGGAACATGCCCAACTGCAGGCGATCAATGCCGCAACCGGGGACATCCTGATCTTTTCAGACGTTGCAACGTCGATTCCTGAAGACGCGATCGGTCGTATGGTGGCTTACTTCAATGACCCCACCGTGGGCGCTGTGTCCAGCGAGGATCGCTTCATCAGCCGGGATGGCAGCGTGGTGGGCGAAGGCGCCTATGTGCGTTACGAAATGTGGTTGCGGGGCCTGGAGTCAGAACGCGCGGGGCTTGTAGGGCTGAGCGGATCCTTCTTTGCGGCCCGTAAGGAAGTGTGCCGGGAAAACTGGGATATCTATTCCCCCAGTGATTTCAATACGGCCCTAAACAGTGCCCGAAGGGGGCTGGTGGCTGTAACGGCGCCGGACGTCCTTGGGTTCTATCAGGATGTGGCGGACGCCTCGAAGGAATATCAGCGTAAGGTGCGCACCATCATCCGGGGGCTGACGGCGTTGAGCCGGCATCCCGAGGTGCTCAATCCGTTCAGGTTTGGCCGCTTTGCGTTCCAGGTGTTCGGGCACAAGCTGATGCGATGGGCCGTTCCGTGGTTTCAGGTGTTATTGCTTTTGGTCTCGTTTGCCGTCGCGGGGAAGGGCAGTATCTACGCTTTGGCATTGCTGCTTCAACTGGCGTTTTATGGGTGCGTTCTGGCAGGGCATTTCGCGCCTGAGTTGCGTAAGCACACACTGGTGAAGATTCCCTATTTCTTTGTGCAGGTAAACCTAGCGGTTGCCCATGCAACTGTAAGCTTTCTTAGCGGTCGCAGGATGACTGTCTGGACGCCCTCCCAACGCTGATCGATGAAACGCGGACGTTTTCTATGTTTGCAAAGTTGAGACCGGTCGGTAGCCCTGTACCGAAACCACAGGCCATTGATAGCCTACTTTTGCCATGGGATGAGCACTACAAGGCTTTGTATTCAGGCTCTGGCACCGAAGCGTTGTCGCTGGCTGTAAAGGCGGCCATTGCCATGAAAGCCCGCTCTGAAAGGCCTGAAGTAATTATCCCTGCCTATGGCTGTCCTGACCTGGTTGCAGCCATTGTTTCGCAGGATGCCCAGCCAGTTTTAGTGGATTTCGCCCCGGATAAACCGGTACTGGACGAAGAAGGCGTTCGTCAGGCTTTGACACAACGCACTGTCGCGATCATCGGGGTCAATTTTCTCGGGGCCTGTGCGAGACTGAAAGAGCTCTCGCGAATCTGTGCGGATAATGACTTGGTTCTGATCGAGGATTCGGCACAACGCTTCCCGCCCTCCAGTTGTTCCCATGGCTTGGCGGATTTCGTGGTGTTGAGTTTTGGCAGGGGTAAGCCAATCAACTTGATGGGTGGGGGCGCTCTGCTGTTTCGTCAAACGGAGCAATCAGTTGTGCACAGTGCGTGCGCTGATTACTCCGTATTGGAAATACGTACTAACATTGCTTGGCACATCAAGCGACTGGTGTTCAATTCGCTGTTGTCGCGCTATATCTATCCACTTCTTGAGCGCGCGCCATTTCTCAATGTCGGAGAAACCCGGTTCCATCCATTGGAGGCCATTCGGGTAATGGAGCTTCCATCATCACTTTTGGCTGCGGGAATACGCGCTTACTTTGCAAGGGAGCCCCTGCATCTCGTTTATGACCGTGAACTGTCGTTCCTGCGGGAGGCTGGCTGGGCGTTTGCCGGAACGATAGATGCGCAAGACCCTACGCCTCGGCTTCGGTATGCCCTTTTGGCGCCCAATGAAAACCTGAGAAACCAGGTGGTCACGGAAATGAATGAAAAGGGAATTGGTGCCAACATTTTTTACGGTCGCACACTTCCTGAAATCATGGATGCCGCTTCTATTCGTGTAGGGGGAAGCGGCAGGTATCCAAACGCCAGTAACTTCTCGAAGCGATTGATTACTCTACCAACCCATGAGGGCGTGGGGCTGAGCGATATCAGCACAATCCTATCGGTTTTTGAGCGCTTGGCATCTGAGCATTGTAACGACTAGTTTGTTAGTCGATATTCTTTACACCCTGTTTGGTCTTATAATGAAGATAGCTGGGCCTGCATCCATAGTGCCAAGGAATTCGGGATGTTTCCTGATGTATGGTCCGTATATTGCGTTTATTTTGCCGTTGAAAATCGGATAAGGAGATCTGTATGCGAGTAGGTATTCTATTAGCTGTTTTGTGGTGCTTTTCAGTTCAGGCCAACGCTGCTCCAATTTGGACGTACGACCTAGAGGGAACTGTGTCCGGCTCCGAAGAAGCTGCAGGATATTTGGCGGACATTGGCGTTGGAGATTCATTTTCAATTCGCATGTCTATGCAGAAGCAATTGGATGGCAGCCATAAGATCAATTTTAGTGGATCGCTTGGGGGGTGGTTGTTCACTCAGCAAGAGGCCAGTGCATATTACCTGCATAGCGACTCGGCCCCCGAGCGCTTTTATTCAAGTGGCTCCTCCTCGTTGCTTAATGCCCCGGCAGGCACGCTTGGTGCGATCGACCCATGGGACATTTATCTTCAACTGTTTGGGTTGGAGACAACAGGGGCGGTTGACATTGCAGAAGAAGATAAACTGATTAAGAGTGATGGTTGGCTGGATGTCGATCAGTTTCTTCACGGCAACATTTCCTTCAACTTTTTTGCCCAGCTAGGCCCCGAGGGCAGCTCATGGACAGAGGATGATCTTTTTGGAGATATTCATTCCATTGTCCAGGTTTCCGAGTCCACTCCTGCCGTGATGATGACGATAGGGCTTTTGTACATCTTTGCTGGGTACCAGCGAAAGCTCCGTCGGTAAGAATCAAGCCGATAATAATCAATAAGGCACTCTCGTTATAACGAGAGTGCCTTATTCTGATCAGTTAATCTGAAATGCCTCAACATTTGAAGGCTGGCTCGCCAGGCCATTCGTGTCGTAGACCCGTATTGAGAAGAACCAGATCCCTCGATCGAGTCCCTCAATCACGTAGGAGGTCTGGTCTTTCGAGATGTCCTGAGTCTCCATGTCCAGATTGTTCTCCTCCAGTCCGTAGAAGATTTTGTAGTGGCTGATCTCGCCTGCGTTGAGGTCGGAACCATCCGCTCTTTTTTGTGGCACACTCCAGGACATTTGCACAGACCCGTCTGGCTCCGTTGGTACCGGTTCCGTGGTATCGGGGGTGTCCGGTTCTGAGTCTGCGAGAGGTTCCAATGTCCATGGGTCAAGATTGCTTTGGTATGCTTCAAGCACCGTGATGCCAGAGTTAGCGGCTAACACCATAGTAGAGTCTGCAACAGACAGGTCAGTTCCGTGCCTGAGTTCCCAACTGTCAGGCAGCCCGTCCCCGTCTGTATCTATGGTGTTCTCGCTAATGGGGTCAGTACTGAGAATAGTTGATGCTTGATCAATTTCTTCATTGGTTTGGACGTCGGTTATGGATAGCTCGGCCACTGCACCATATCGGGCGTCGTAATATTCCATCTTGATAGGGATGTCCTCGCCAGCAGATAGCGTTCTTGTGTAACTGTTGGCGGTAGCGCCGCGATCAACCCACTGGTCGATAGCCAGGTCAGAGTCGACATATAATCTTACGCCGTCGTCAGTTCGGACAGTGAATCGATAATCCCTGCTTCCTGAAGCATGAGGAGGTTGGAAAATGCCGCTCCAGCGAACGCTGAAGTTATCTGAGGGAGAGCCGGAGATTGGCGCCGAGCTTCTCCAGTTGAATTGGATAGCGTTGTCAGTTCGATAGTCAATAAACGAGTCGAAGGATGTGCCACTGTAATATTGCCCTGTAAAGCCTGCAGTCAATTCGGCAGCAGTTTCAGGGACGTCTTCCGGGTCGTTAAGGTCTGTCCCTTCAAGATATTCTTCGAGATTGTTCGCACCATCCGAGTCACTGTCTGCTGCTGCATCGCTAGGATCAAGAGGGGAAAGGTTGTACGCGAATTCGGCACCGTCGGGGATTCCGTCGCCATCCGTGTCTTCCTTGTCCGGGGAGGTTCCGAGCTCAAACTCTTCCATTGCTGTCAGGAAATCGTCGTCTTGATCAACCGATGCGTCATCTGGGTTTCCCGGATTTAGTCCATAGTAGGTTTCCCAATTGTCATAAAGTCCATCTCCATCCTCGTCCAAGGGCGGGTATTGGGGGTTGAAGCTCAGACTATTCTGCGAGTCAAAAAAGCCGATTCTGTAGCCACGACTATAAGCTTTAATTGCGTCCTCCTCCGTCGGATAGGATGGCTGTGCCCAATTTGAGATCGAATCCGCTCCTATTACTTGTTGTCCCAGGTTGGGGCCCTCCCATGAAACATCGAAATGGTCGTTACCTGCGCGTTCCTTAAATATAATTCTAAAGTAATAACGCTTATCGGCGACGAGTTCGATCGGGGCCGATGTTTGGGAAGAGTACTTACTGTAGTCGCCGGCGCGTGTCCATGCAGGCACTGTCGCAATTCGTACGGCGCTGTCTGGTGACTGGGAATCACTGAGCCAGAATTCCATTTGGTCGTCGCCGCTGACGAAAAAGCGATACAGTCCATTCTGAGGGGGTGTTATGAAACCCTGGACCATGGCGCCATAATCGTCCGCGCGGTTCTGCGTCTGTTGAAGAGAGTTCAGTGTTTCTATGTTGTCAGGGTTATCCGGGTAACGCGTGAGTTCGGTCAGCGCACTCGGTTCTGCGCCAGGGATATCCATCCAGTATCGGATATTTACCTGCCCGGGTTCACTTTGCTCCGGCAGTGATGCCGTTGGGGGTAATGAGTCGATATCTCGTCCCTGCCACACCTGGCAGCCACCTATCGCAAAGAATAAGGGTACCAATAGCGGTTTCCTGAGTGTGTTCACGACTAACTCCTTAATGGGGTAATAGTGACGCCTACTCAAGTATTGGTCGCAAGAGGCTATAGGGCCAATGAAAGTATGGAACATTTGGGAATCTGCGGTTCTTAGTTATCGTAATTACTTATAAGAGGTATAACTGAAATTCGATTCAGGAGATGTTTGTAGCGGTCAACTAATTCCAGACAATATTTTAAGGTTTTCCTCAGCAGTCCCTACTAAAAACCTTGATTATTTTCTCGGGGGATTACGCGGGGGGCTTGTCAAGCGTTGGAATGTACTACAGTATAAATTCAACGCATCGGCAATCCATAAAGATTGATCGAGAGTGCAAACCAGAGGACGGCCCGATGAAAATTCATGACCTTTCATTCGCAGAAATAGAACGAATCAACTTTAAAACCGTAGACGATATCCAGAGCCTGATGTCGACGGCGCGTCGGCCAATGATCTTTGAAGGTCTCGCGAACCAGTTGTCGTTTCTCGAAAAATGGGACCTGTCATTTTTTGAACAAATGGAAAGCTCGGTGCCGGTGCAACAGCCTGAAACCGATGGCGTGAACTACTTCTTCAAGTATTTCGCAATTCCTATGAAAGAATTTATCTCTCGAATTAAATCAGGAGATAATTTGTACATTGGTGCGAGGGAAATCCTTGGAGAAGGAGGCAAGCCAAGTGGTAAGGACGGTCTCGCAAGTCTTGCCGACTCGCTTGAAGTGCCCAATTGGTTCAAGCGCGAAAAAATTCGCTCAGCCAATCTCTGGATAGGTGCAGGCAACAACAAAACACTCTTGCATTACGATCCGTGGAACAGCATTCAACTGCTTCGGCAAGGACAGAAAGAATTCTTTGTATTCCGCAACACCGATACGCGCAATCTTCACCCGTTCAGCGTGTTCAACTTCAAGGCTTTATATCAGGGTAAAGTGCTACACAGTAAGATTCGCCCGATGACTGTACAAAAACGGTACCAGAAACGATTCAAGGAACTGAAGGGCTTTCGCGGCACCGTGAATGCCGGAGACGTTGTCTTTATCCCGGCAGGCTACTGGCACTACGTGGAGTCGGAAGGTCAGAACATTGGTGTCAACTTCTTTGTGCACAGCGATGACCAAACTCTGCATCGGATAGAGCCGCTGCGCAGCTATTGGATAAAAGATCGCATCATGCTTCACCCTGTGCGCTGGCTGTATCGACTCAAATATAATTTCTTTCAGGTACTCCGCAAGGTATTTCCCAAACGGGTTGGCTCCTGAGCCCAGGAATGGAACCGCACCGGAGCAATAACCATAGAGTGGCTATGAACGTGGATCCAAGTGTAAGTGCATCGTGCGACTTCTCTATCGAAACGTTATCCGATCCCGACTGTTTCCTTGAACTCAAGGATGACTGGCAACAACTTTCTTCCGATACTCACGCTGGTGGAGCCTTACCGTTGCCCCTGACTTTAGCCTGGATGATATCTTGGTGGAGTGGATTTTCAAACGGAGCAAGACTAAGGCTCACAATTATTCGCCAGCATGGACGAATAATCGCGATCGCCCCGCTGGCGGCGGTGCAGGACCAATACCGTCAAATCAGTATCAGGAAAATCAAGTTCTTATCGAACGGTCACTCCCCATTTTGTGACATACTTTTTGCACCCGAAGTTGAACACGGGATGCGTAAAAATATCATGCGAGAGCTCATCAAGCATCTCGACTGTGATCTGATTGAATTGCGCGGACTCAAAGACAGGGGTTCAACTCATCAACTGTTGAGTGAAGTCGCTCAGTCGATGGGGATTCGCGTGGCAGTAAACCCGGCATTGAGTACGCCAGTGGTCGATACCAACGGCGATTGGGATACATTCCTTGCCGAGAAATCGAAAAAGTTCCGTCAGCGTGTCCGTTCAGCGACTAATCGTTTCGAGCGTTCCGGCGCTAAAATCGAACAAACAACAATTCAATCGGGCGATGATTTCATAGTCGAAGAGATGATTGCAGTCTCAAGTCAGAGCTGGAAACGTTCACTGGGAGCCGATCTCAGTTCGCGAGAGAACTCGGTACGTTTTCTCAAGTCACTGTTCGATCAACTGGGGCCTAGCCAATCGGTATCAGTCTGGATGGCGCGCACTGACACTGGTGAACCGATCGCGTTTGAGTTACACCTTTTATGGGGTGGTGTCAGCTACCCTATTCGTGCCGACTTCAATGAGCAATATAGGAAACTTTCTCCCGGGTTTATCGCAGAGTTGAATGCATTGCGCAGCCTGTTTGAACAGGTGGATGCGACAACTTATTACAGTTGCGCCGATGACTACCAGTATCTGACCCATTGGACCGATACTTACGCACAGCATGTAACGGTTGAACTATTCAAGCCGGGTTTGAAAGGATTTCTACTCTACAGTCTTGAGTATCGGCTAATACCCGTTCTCCGAGGCATCCGCTCAGTGTTCAGGAAGGAGACTGACTCGGAGCGCAAAACCTCGCGCCCGAGTAAGGTTGCCTGAAGTCAATAACCTCCAGTTCAGTTCAGTTCAGTTCTTCCTGAAGTCTTCGGCAAGTTCGACGGGGCAGCAAATTCATTAATCAAGCCTCGTATGACTGGCAGATCAAGTTTGTGCTTGTTCTCGCAGTAGTCACGGATAACGCCACGCTCGTACTGCCGCCAGGTTTCCTTGAGAACGTGGGGCGTAAACATGCTATTTGTATATAGCGCGCCAGGCTGCTGTAATTCGACTGCCGCAAGTCTGTCATCACGTATGTCTACGATAGCGGCACCCATCATCTCGACTCCGAGATGCACGACTTTCTCGTATAACGTATTTGGCGTATCGTTTGCCTCGATCAGCGGCCTGCCCTGATAAACGATTTGGCCGTCATCAATGCCCGATGTTACGAAGTGTACCGTACCGCCGACGTATTCGGGCTCAGCATTGTAAACCGCCCATTCCGTTGTAAATAGGCCTCGGTATCGTTGAGACAATCCTCCATGGAGGTTCAGCACTCCGAATCTTGGGACTGACAAGAATTCATCGCGAAGGATCGACGCACCGCAAACCACCACGAGATCGGGGCGCATTTCCCGCAGCACCTCAATATACTCCGGCGCATTTATACGACTAGCACCGGTGGTGTAAATAACGTTTTGTTTGTCTGCTTCGAGAATGCGTCGGCCGGCCTCGCCAAAATCGGTTTTGTACTCGCTACGATTATATAATGCATTCTTTCGCCAAGTTTGCTCTGCGATGCGATTGAAAATTTTCCATGGTATCTGATGAGGAGCCTTTGCGAGACGAAGATATTTCTGCAGCGCGGGTTCTGCCGAAGGGTCTGCCCGCTGAGACTCCACGAAGATACCTACCGGATCAAATCGTTCTGCAAGTTTGTTCGCAAAGAACAAATCGGAGCGATCCTCGCTGCAAAGAATTACTAACCTGAAGTTTTCACCCATTTAATACTTCCCTTTCTTAATCAGGTTAAATAAACCCATAGGTTTATCTGTTGCTGTGACTTTTTCAAAAAATAATCGTTAAGTCGCGATTTGTCGCGGCCTGCAAAGAAAGTACATGTAGCCACTGCCTGTATAGCTTTTTGGATCAACAACCTCGCCTTGCTGGCTATAGACCGTGCATATCTCGAATCCCAAGTCTTCCAGCTGCGTAACCTGGTGCGCCGGCTTGATATGATATATGGCCATCTGAAAATCATGATCCCCAGTTACCAGGGTGTATTTGTCGTTTCGTAATACGGCCTCTGTATCGACATTCCGATAGTGGAATTTTGTACGCAGTAGACGCTTTAATGCCTTAAGCCAGTAGTAAAGGCTGGATAGTGGCCGTTTAAAGTTCAGCTTCGGGAGCTTGGGGGAGAATGGGAGTGAATAAAGACTGTGAGTCGAAAAGAAAAAGTAACCTTCTCGGCTTATAACCTTTGAAATTTCCGACAAAATCTGGATTCGCTCTTCGTGCTCAACCGAATCGATACCGTTAAGGCTGAACATCACGAAGTCGAAATCCCTACCGTAAAATTTTGACAGGTTCGTTGCATCTTGAACGGTAATTTCAGTATTTGCCCTGTTGCCCAAGGCCTGCTTGCAACGCTCAACCATACCGGAACTGTAATCTATACCGTGATACTCCATGACCAAGGCTGAGAATGTATAGGTTGTCCTCCCGGTACCGACACCGATATCGAGCATAGACGTGTTATGCCAATTATCCTTGAATCGATGTAAAATATTGATTTCCGTGGGAGTTAACGTGTAGTCCGTATATTCATGAACGAAGTTATTATAGACCTGCAAGTTAGAGTTCATTTTTGAAATCGGTCCTTTAACGGATGAAAGAAATCATGTGTGGCGACCCTGAAATTAAACTATTCATATGAGGTCACTTACAGGTAATATTTGAAAGAAAGTCAAGGTATGTGTAATCGGAGAATCCGATCGTCCATATGCTCAGGCTGTCCTCTTTGATCGCGATTGCTGGTAGTCAGGTAGACATGCCCATCGCTGCCCATATGCACACCTCTTAAGCGACCGTAAGTTCCCGATAGCAAAACCTGCTCACAAATCCTGTTATTTCCACCTGTATCTTCATAAGTAGCTACTCGCCTCAATTGTCTTGTTTTCAGGCTGGCAATCAGCAAATCGCCATGCCACGGATGCCCTGGGCGATCAAAGACGGCGAGCCCGGAAGGCGCAATCCCAGCAAACCAGGTGAGTATTGGGTCGTGGTATTCTGCGCCCACGTTCGGTCCTATAAAATTTGGCCACCCATAATTCCCGCCGGGGATTAGCAGATTGAGTTCGTCATAACCAACGGGGCCATGTTCAGTGGCAAATAAGTTGCCCTTCGAATCCCAGTCTAAACCCTGAGAATTACGAAATCCCTTGGCATAAACAGGTGAGTTATTGACCGGATTACCATCAGGGATGCCACCATCTTCTCGATAACGGAGCAATTTTCCTGCCAGGGAGGAGTCATCCTGTGCCAAGTGAGGTACTGCGGCATCTCCCGTCGTAATGTAAATCATGTTGTCCGGACCAAAAGCCAATGAGCTGGTGCCGTACCATTCGTGGGAGGGCAGGTTATCAATCATTATGGTCGGGTCGCGGCCATAACCATGTTCGTCTCTCAGGCGGTATACGCGGTTACGAACAGGAAACTGAATATCCGGCTGAAAAGGAGCAATGATGATTTTCTTTATCTTGTACACCAGCGAGTCGACGCTGGATTTCCCGACAGCGTCATAGGTGCCCACGACATAAACGTATCCGGATTCATTAAACTGAGGCGACAGAGCAATCCCCATTAAACCCACCACACCTTTCGAAAGCACTGGTATAGTTGCCCAGGGCTCTTGTCTCAAGCCGGTTTCAGGATCAATTAATCGAATTGTTCCCTTTCGTTCGGTGACGAGTACCCTGCCATCATCCAAAACTTCCAGGTCCCAAGGAACCTCGAGACCAGTCGCAATTGCTTCTACGCGGATATCCTCCATGTTAATTTGGGTGGAATCCTCAGCGGTAATATCAATACAGGTTGGCACCGAATGTGAGTCGGCGGGGGTTGCGGGGGCCAGTTCACTATTTTCACAGCCACTGACCATACCGGCTAAAACAACCGCTAACAGCCACCTGATCTTTTTCGAGTTAACATGCATGATTAGAATTTGCCGATTTTCTTCAGAAGAAACCTATCGTTAGAAAAAAATGAAATCTTTCAATTAAATGCTCAGACCTGAAGTTTTTAAACCAGAGCAACCCAGTATTTTGGATAGACTGTTGGATTTAGACACTAGCGCGCGCTCTGGCTAAAAGCAACGTTACCAACAGGAGTTGCGATTTTGAAAACATAAATAGCACATCAACACATGCTCTATCGATGCGATCTGCAGCGTTAATTAAACGGAATTATTAGAAAAGCAGTAACCCTGAATATCAACGCTGGATTCGTAATTTGAACCCAGACGTTATTGCTGTTTGCGGTGCTTCGATTCTCAAAGCGGATATGTTGTCTATTCCAAAGCATGGCGTGCTAAACCTGCACGGGGGGCTTTCCCAGTTCTACCGGGGATTGTTCACCACAGATTGGGCGATATACAACCGCGAGCCGGAGTGTGTGGGCGCTACCGTGCACTTCGTTGCGGAGGGCGTGGACGATGGTGACGTGATCTATCAGGGACGTCCAGACATCGAAGAGGGGGACCATCCGAACAGCCTGTGCGAGAAAGTGGCAAGGCTGGGAGTGCAGATGATGGTTCGCGCTGTGTCGGATATCGAGCAGTCGCGGTGCCAGGCAACCAAGCTGGATGCTAGGGGGCGCCTATATCTGAATAACATGTTTGACGTCAAGGTGAAGCGCGCAACTTGGCAGCGTATTAGAGGCGGCGTGATTTCAGATTACCTTGCCGATAAAGCAACCCGTGATCAGCGGATAACAGCCGCTCTGATCAACGAGTTCAGCGAAATGCGTGATTTGGAACAAGCGGCCGCTAGCGCTGAACACTCTCGAGAAACTGGCTGAATGCTATCCGTTGCTGGTCACAGTCCGCAATTTCTTCACCTTCACACCGCCCCGCTAGTGCCCAAAGTGCCCCCCGGCTGTCGCCGGTGATCTTGTTGAGAGAGCCGGTAATCTTCGCTTTGACCCGCGAATTGGTGAGGGTATCGCCAACATCAAACCAGGACCAAATAACGATCTGCTCGCCACTTTCCCGGCGCCTGACGATTGTTTCGTTTACGCTTTCCAAACCTGTTGAGTAATTTATATCTAATTGTTGATGTGACTGGGAAATGAGCTGCCAATCCTCGCGGTCAAAAAGTTCGTTGCCATAACCAATCAGCTCTTTGTCCTGGGTTTGCATGCGATACCCGATGATCTGAAGTTGCACCTGCTGAAGATTATCTGACACGTATACACCACTCAGATCGATGTCAGGCTTCTTGTAGTCTGGACGCCAGATGTTGGCGTGTTTGAGTGGACCTTGCCACCCCGGAATTGACTCGAATAATGATGGGCTCCACGAGCGAGCCACACGCTCAGTCTTTGCATGAAGTGCCAGAGGCACCAAGGCGGGCCATATTAGTAGAGCAGATGCGATGACTGGCCAGGTAGGGGACGTCCGCTTCGGCGCTGGACTGCCTATAGGATTGGTGTTTCCATATTTTTCTGATGATGTGCCGTCCAGCTTCCCCGAGATATAGAAAAGAGGAATCAGGGTAAAGATAACAAACACCACCCAGCCGAAGAGTTCATGGTCTTCAACCAGCGAGGTTTCCATGTTGGTGTAATGGCCGGCCGCAATAATGCCAAAGACCCGAATCCAGTTGGCCAGCATCGACAGTAAGGCGGAGATGAGGACAAGCTGGACCGTGGCCATATATGAGCGGTAGTGGAGCTGCCCGTAGAAACTGGCGAGAAAGAGCGCAACCATAAGGTATCGCACACCGCTGCATCCGTCCTCGACCAGGAAGGTGCCCACTTCCAGCATGATGTAGAATTCCTTAATGGTGGCCTGTATCCCGGCCAACTGAAGGAAGATATTGTTGAAGAAAACGGTGATGTGCTGGAGCAGGGGAGACAGGTCATCCCAAACCGGTACCGCGAATATGAGCAGCATAATCGGGCCGCCGGCGGCTTTCAGGAATCCCTTTCCCCAAATGGACCAACCCCAGAAAATAACAAGCACGGGAACCAACAGCAGCCGAAACACCCGGATGTCCGCTGCCTGAGACAGCAGCAGGACGACACTGGCACCGGCCAGCAGGAATAAGGGCAGTGGAGAGGCATTGATGCGCAGTTTAGCCAGAGACTCCCTTCTCAGGTAAAGCAAAAACAGGGTGCCGGCCAGCACCAGGAATCCATGGTTGTAGATGATGGAGTCGTACCAGAGGCTGAAGAAGGTCTGCCATTCAGCCCAAAGCCCAAAGACGAGCAAAGGAACCGTTAGCAACCACAGGTACTGCCGGGAATATCCTGTAACCGTGTGCATAAGTTCCTTTTATCCCTGGCCACCAAATTTTTCCAGCACTTTCCTTGCTGCAGAATTTTTGCCTACGCTTCGATACGCCTCTGCCAGATGCAGTGCGATTTCTTCCGACTCCGGTTGTAGTTCATGGGCCTTTTCGAGAATGGGTACACTGGCTTCGTGATTACCGGCCTTGAGCATGATCCATCCGTAGGTGTCCGCGACTGCCGCGTTGCCAGGGCTAAGCTCGTAGGCTTGCTTCGCCAGATCGATTGCCCGCTTGTCCCCATTTTCGTGATAGATCCAGGCCAGGTTATTTAGCACCACAACGTTGCCGGGTGCGCTTTCAAGCAGGGTCTCATAATTCGACTTGGCGCTTTCATGCTGTCCCTCGGATTGCTGCAGCAGCGCCAGCGTAAGAAGCAGCTGGTTACTGCCGGGATACGTTTTGCGGGCGGACTCAAGGAAAGAGAGTGCTTCCTGTGCCTTGCCGGATCGTTGCAGGTTTGTCGCGTATCCATTTGCGAGCTCGGCGCTGGGGCGCTTGTCGAGGGCGAGTTGGTAGAGTTCAGCCGCTTGCTGATACTCTTTTTGCCGTTCGAAGTAAGCGGCTTCCGTCACGTAGGGCGCAGAGGATTCCGGGTGTTGCTGCTTGGTTTCCTGAATAATTCTCCGCGCTTCGTCTTCCTCGCCTTCGTTGAAGGCTTGCTGAGCGGCTTGAAGAGCGATGTCCTGGTTGTCCGGGAACAGTGCGCGAGCCCGGTCAAGGAGAGCGGCCGCCCGGGCTGTTTCTCCCGAGCTCTGGAATGCGGTTGCTGCGCTGCTATAGATGCCTGCAACGAAGGGCGTTGCGGGTGATGGGGTCGATTGCTCGTTTCGCTCCAGCAGGGAGGCGGTTAAATCGTCCGCTTCCTGCTGATTGTTATCCAAGAGGGCAACCTCAAGCAGAATCAGGCGAGGGCCGGTCGCTTCCGGATTCTCTTTGAGAATCTCCCGCATGAAACCTGTGGTTTCTTCGCGATCCAGAACGGTCGCCAGCCCCTGAAGCGCCTGGCGGCTATCCGGGGCGAGCCTGACTGCTGCCCGGAACTGCTTCTGCGCTTCCGCTTGATCGTTCTGAGTCAGCGCCAGTCTACCAAGAGCGATCAGCGGTGCTGGTGATTCTGGCGCTTTCTCCCTGGCCTTGTTGAAGTCTGTTTTAGCCGCGTCCACATTGCCTGCGGTGGCTGCGAGGCTTCCCCTGGTCATCAGGGCATTGATACTGTCAGGAGCTTCTTTAATCCACTGAGAGGCGGATTTTACAGCCTCGTCCATGTTGCCAGAGCGAGCCTGAGCTTCAACGATGACGCTGCGTGCCTGCTCCAACTCAGGGGCGCTTTCAAGAACCCGGGTTGCCTCGGCGATCGCCCGGTCATGTTCACCCCGCTGGTTGAGGTAGGTCGCATACCGTAGCCTCAGCTGGTGGTTGTCGGGGTTGCTTGCCAGGGCCTTGTCCATAAGCGTTTCGCCCGTTTTCAGGTCGCCGCTGGCAAGCGTGGCAATGGCCACCATGGCAAGCGTTTCCGGATCGGAGTCTTTGTCCTCCAGATTGGAGAGTATGGCCTGGGCGCCTTCTGGGTTTCGCATTTGCAGCCGTGCGGCGGCCAGTAATTTGCTGGCGGTTTCTGAATTTCCCGCTTCTGCGATGGGTGCCAGCAGCTTTTCAGCATCCTCTACCCGGCCTTGCCTGAACCGGACAAGGCCGAGCATCAACGATGTCTGCTCATGGTTGGGAGCTTGTGCCAGAACTTCCTCCAGATAGCGCGCGGCCTCATCGAGGTCACCCTGTTCCACTGCCGCCTGGGCGGCCATCAGGTTGCTCTTGATCGTACCGGGGGCGGACTTGGCCAGTATTTCTTCGTAAACGAAAGCTTCTGACTGCTTCCCCTGGGCTCTAAGAACGCGAATAAGGGACGAAATCGTGGCGTATTTGCGCTGGGTCATTACATCGTACTGACCGATGTCTTCGAGGGCCCGGATATAGGCATCTTCCGCTTTTTGCCACTCTTCCTGAGAAGCGGCGAGCTCGGCCTTCCAGAGCCATAATTCACCATTCGCCTCATCGACCTCTTCCGCCTCGGTGACCAGTTTTCGGGCCTTCGATACGTCGCCGCCGGCGAACGCTGTTTTCGAGAGTCCTATCACCGATTCAACTTCCCCAGAGTCTATTTCCCGTGCTCTGTTGAACGCAGTGCGGGCTTTTTCAAGTTCATTGGATGCCAGGTAAATCTGGCCTTCCAGCAGTGCCGCCTGGGTTTCCACCGGTCGGTCCGGGGAGGTGATGTCATCGAGAGCCGCCAGGGCGTCTTCAAAATCTTCCTGAAGCAGATTGGCTTCTGCGAGGATCAGGCTGGCGCGGTTCTGAACCTTTGCATCGATCTGCTCTGCAGGGAGGCGCTCCAGGATCTGGTTAAGGTGCCGTTCGGCATTGGCCGCATCGCCTGCCTTGAGGAGATTGTTGACGATCAGGAAATACGGTTCGATCTTTTCCGGTTGAAGCTCGATCGCGCTCCTGGCTTCCAATGTGCTCGCCTTGAGTTCACCCTGACGCTGGAAAAAACGTGACTGGTCGATATGACTCAGGTACTGGATGTCGTCCTGGCTCATCTCATTGCTGTCGCCACAACCGGCGAGAGCGAATGAGATTGCGACTGAGAGGAGGGTGGCACGTACTGCTGAAACTGGCTTCATGGCCCTGGTCCTTTTCCTTATCGGGTCTTGTTCTGGATTCCTTGCCTGCTATTCAGGCGCCTGACGATTCGGGGGATGTTTCAATCCGATATTTATCAGTCAGGTTATACAGCGTTGGTCGGGTTACGCCGAGCAGGCGTGAGGCCTGCGCCATATTGAAGCTACAGGACTGCAGTGCCTGCACAATGGCGGCACGTTCCGCATTTTCCCTGACCTGCCTGAGATTCAGTTGGCTTTCGGGGCCTTCAAGGTCGCAGTTTAGCTCAAGGTCGGCGGCGGTAACACGTTTGCCGTCGGCCATGATTGTGGCCCGTTTCACCTTGTTGATCATTTCACGCACGTTGCCGGGCCATGGGTGTGTCTTGATGGCCTTGATGGCGTCTTCGGTAAAGGCCAGGTTGGGCCGATCCATTTGTTTGCCCAATGACTGCAACAGCGACTGCGCAACAACGAGGGCGTCACCTTCGCGCTCACGAAGTGCGGGAACGTCGAGAGTAATTTCACTGATCCGGTAATAAAGGTCCTCGCGGAAAGTCTCCTGATCGATCAACTGCTGTACGTCCCGGTGAGTTGCGCACACCACGCGGACATCGACAGGAACCGGGTTGACCGAGCCCACCCGATCGACCACGCGCTCCTGGAGAAAACGGAGCAGCTTTGCCTGGAGGGGCATGGGCATGTCGCCAATCTCGTCCAGGAATAGGGTGCCGCCATTGGCGCTTTCGATTTTGCCTTTCTTGCTCTGGGTGGCGCCGGTGAACGAGCCCTTCTCAAAGCCAAAGAGTTCGCTTTCAAGGAGGTTCTCAGGAATAGCGGCACAGTTAATGGCCGCAAAAGGTTTATCGAAGCGGTGGCTCAAATCATGAAGCGCCCTTGCCAGCAGCTCCTTGCCCGTGCCGGTTTCACCGGTAATCAGGGTAGTGACGTCGGTGGGGGCCACTTTTTCGAGGGTGCGACAGATGCCAAGCATCTGTGGGCTGGCCGCGACGATACCTTTGATGTTGGTGCCATTACGCTGACGGGCCAGCTCCCGGTTGTCACGTTCCAGTTCGGCCAATCGCAAGGCACGGTTCACCACGAAGGTCAGAATGTCCGCGTCCAGCGGCTTCTGGTAGAAATCACTGGCCCCCATACCGATGGCCTTGACGGCGTTCTCCTTGTCTTCCCGTCCGGTGACCACAATGATCTTGGTCATGGGCGACAACCGAAGAATTTCTTCAAGCAGTAGAAAGCCTTCTTTTGCACCACCTGGATCCGGAGGCAGGCCCAGATCCAGAGTAATGACATCGGGTTCGCTTCGACGCAGTGCGGTCAGGGCTGACTCCCGGTCAGCCGCAACGCTTACTTCCAGATCTTCGCTGAAACACCAGCGCATCTGGCTTTGCAAGCCCGGATCATCTTCTACGATTAGCAGTCGTCTACTCACAACGGTTACAAATCCCTTTTTGTAATGGTGACGGTCTTGCGATCAATCCTCTAAACCCTGATTCTTAACCGAAGATTGACACTTTGCAATGATAGTGTTCGCTGTATTTCGGTTTCGCCAATTATTTGGCATTCTGCTGCGGCAGTGGGTCGCCGGTAATCAGTCGCTCGGGTTCTTCCGGGGCCTGTTCCGGTTTGAACCGGGCAAGCGGGAACCGGATTGAGAAACAGGAGCCCAGGTCCGGTTCGCTGGTTACATCTATATTCCCCCCAACATTGCGCACATACTCCCTGGCCTGATAGGCACCAATGCCCATGCCCGTCAGCCCCTTGGTACTTTCGAACGGTTTGAATAGCTGGGTCTGGATAAAGTCCTCGGTCATGCCGGAACCGGTGTCCTGGATGAACAGCACAACGTTGCCCTTGGCGGTTTTCAGGGTGAGAGTGATTTCGCCATCGGGTGGGGTGGCATCCTGCGCATTCTGAATCAGGTGGCCGAGAATACTGTAGAGTTGCTCCCGATCGGCATTGATGAAAATGTTTCCGGGATTATCGGCAACCCTCGGTGCAGGTTGGCGGCGGGAGTAGTGCTCCGCCAAATGGCTGACAACCTCAGTCAGGTCGATCACTTCGGTCACCAGGGTTTCGTCCGCTGGCTTGCGGATGTGATCCACCAGGTTCGACATCTTGCGCACGGCATGGTCAGTGGTGTGAATCATATCGTCGATAAAGGCCGGGTTGTTCCGGTGCCTGGGGGCGTTTTTCACCAGCAACGATAGTTGAGCAATCAGTGTTTTCAGGTCATGCACCATGAAGGCAGACGCCTTGCTTACCGCCTCAAACTGCATGGCCCTGGAAAGCCGGTTCTGGGCGTCAGTTTGTGCAAGCAGGTTACAGGTCTGCCGGGCGACAACCTTGATCAGGTCAAAGTTCTCCCAGTTGAGTTCAACGCGCGCGTAGGGGTTGCCGACCATGGCAATACCGTATAAGTCGTTGCTGAGGTATAGGGGAATGACCAGCCAACCATCCGGTGTATGTGATATCGGGTCGGGGATCTCCAGCAGGTTGTAGCTGACCGGATCGCCACGATATTCATGAAGGTCGATAATCCACTCCCGTTCCCCAAAGAAGCGGACAAGTTCAGAGTTGGCGTCGATGGTCGTGTACTTGGGCGTGACCATGTTGACTGCGTTTTTGAGGATGAAGTCGCCTCTTTCCTCTCGTATCCAGAGTGCGCCGGCGTTGCTTTCAACCAGGCTCGAAAGAATGCGGATGACCCGTTCCGGAAGTGGTGGGCTGTCGCTGAGGTCGGCCATTTCCCGGGTCATTTTCAGCCATTCGTCGCGGTAGTCGTATTTGTAATCGAAAAAGTTCTGGCTGATAAACACCATTAGCCGGGAACGCACACGGCGCGAGACCAGCAGGGTGACGAGGAATACCAGTGCGATGCTGAAGAAGAGTACCTGCAGGGCGTCGCCCCATTCGCCTCCCAGGGTTTTGACGTAGTAGCCACCCAGAGACAGGAACAACAGGTAACCACCGGCGAGTATCAGGGCTCCGGCGTGGAAGACGGCTGAACGGGAGAGCTGGAAATCCACTGGCTGTTTGCGGGTGTTAATCACGTTGACAGCAAACAAGGGCACCAGTGCAGCGTTGACCAGGCCACGGGCGTTCCAGAACGACTCCGAGACCTGGCCAAAGAGCAGGGTGTCGGCATACATGAAGAAATCAAAGGCAAACAGGCTGCCAACGGCAATACAGACATACTTCATGCTGGACCGACCGAATGACACGGAGTTTCGCCAGATCTGCTCAATCAGCGATAAGCCGAGTAAGGATAGGGCTATCTGGCCAACCACTTTGGTTTTACCGTCCAGAATGCTGAGCCCGAAGAAATATTCCAGGACACCGCTGCCGAGTAGGAGAGCAACCAGGATCAGGGTGGCTGCCGCCAGCACTTTTCGTAGGCGACCGACAAGATTGGCAGACCGGAATGAATCGCGAAGTAGGGCGAAGAGGACGGTAATCCACGCGGCATCACGCAGAAGTTCCAGCAGGTAGCGAATAAAAAAGCTTGGTTCGCCCCAAAGGCTTTGGGTAACAAGTGAGCCGGCCCACAGCGTGGTGACCACGGCGGCGAGGAGCAAAGAACGATCAATGTCCCGGCGCAGGTATCGTGTGGCAATCAGCAGCGATAGCAACCCAAAGGCAATGGCTGCCGTGGAATGACTGATCAGGCTGAAATTATTCAACATGTTTCGCTTCCTGCGCTATGCGCCACTTTCCATAACGGCACCGATTTCGATCCTGTGCCGTTCACACCGGCTTCTTGTTCTCCCGGTAGAACCGGAATATCTCTTTTAGCGGGCGCCTGGGAGTGAAACCGAATTCCCTGGCGAACGCCCTGCCGTCGATGACTACAGGATACTTGAAAAAGTGCATCAGGTACGAAGGAAAACTTCGCAGGTTGAGTGTCCGCAGTATCATCCTGGGCAGTATGGGGGGAATGGATGGTACTGGTATGCGGCCGCAGCCGCAGAGCTTCAACGCATGCTGGTAGGCCACCCAGTCCTGCGGCGCGACATTGAAAATTCCCCGCTGGGGTTTGTTGTAAGCCAGCACGATGGCATCCGCCATGTCATCGATATGGATAAACTGCATCATCGGTGAAAAACCGGCCAGAACAGGTGCCCGTTCCATGCCCAGCAAGGTGCTGATGGAGTTGCGCACGCCAGGGCCGACAATATTGCAGGGCCGCAGAATGGTGATATTCAGGTCCGGGTAGCGCCACAGGTAGATGTTGGCCAGGTTCTCCAGTTCCACGGAATCAATCAGGTCCGCGCTCAGCCCCGCACTTTTCAGCGGAGCTTCCTCGTCTATCAGCGCCGGGTTGTAGGCCACCGCGCCATAGACGTGGAAGGTCGACAGGACCACCACCCTTTTGATGTTGTACTTGTGGCTCAGGTCCAGCAGTTTCTGGGTGCCGAGCACGTTGGCGTTGTAACGGCGCATTCGGGTGAGCTGGCTCGACATGATGCGACCGAGATGAATGACGCCATCAAACCGGTAACGCCGGAAAAGGTCTTCGAAGGAGCGCTTGTTGAAGTCGATGCAGTAGCTGGGGATATCGTCGCCCAGATAGACCTGTTCTCGAAAATCCACGGCGACGAGGTTGCAGGTATCCCGCAGGCGGCTGATTACCTGTTGAGCCAGGGCGCCAGCTGCACCTGTTACAAGAATCTGGGGTCTGCTTTTTTCAACCATCAGAACAGCCTTTTCCTTTCGCTCAGTCCGGTATCGATCAATTCACTGATCGCTGCCTTCACCTGTTCCACCCGCTCTGTCACCTGTTCTTCGGGAATTTCCAGGTCGTCAAACACCATTGGGTCGCCAAAGTTCAGGTGGACTTTAGCCGGCAAGACAAACGGCATGGCCACCGGAGCGTAGGGAATGCCGAGCCACCGAGCCAGTGGTTTGATGTTGGCGATGGCGGGAATGGTTTCCTCACACCCGACCACGCCCACTGGCACAATGGGTGCCTTGTATTTCATGGCCAGGTGCATGAAGCCGTTACCGAACCGCTTGAGCTGGTAGCGATCCTGATACAGCTTGCCAGACCCGCGAATGCCTTCGGGGAATACGATGACGGCCTCGCCGTTGGCCAGCATCTTGGCGCAATTGGTGGGATCGCCCAAAACCGCGCCAAACTCGTTCAGCAAATTGCCGAGGTAGGGGACGGTCGGGAAAAAACGTTCGATCATTGCCCGGGGAATGCGCGGGTTTTTCTCGCG
Organism: Marinobacter sp. Hex_13; assembly: GCF_001566815.1. Taxonomy (NCBI): domain Bacteria; kingdom Pseudomonadati; phylum Pseudomonadota; class Gammaproteobacteria; order Pseudomonadales; family Marinobacteraceae; genus Marinobacter; species Marinobacter sp. Hex_13. The sequence continues at coordinate 23,062 of NZ_LSMM01000044.1, read as the reverse complement.
AGAGGCAAGGGCGTAGGCGATCAAAAGTCCATCTACCGGCAACTGCCCACTGTGATTCGGGACGATCAGCACCGGCCCCTCCGAGGGAATTTTGTCAACGCCGGTGGCTTCCACTCGAAAATACTTTGCGTAGATCTGGCGGGTCAGGGAGAAGCCGTACTTCATCACTTCGTTGTTATAGCCCCAGGGATCGTACCCCAGAGAACCAATCGGCTTGCGGATGCGATTGATGTGATTCTCCAGCTCTGCCGGGATCAACCGTGACTTCAGAATCGATGCTAGACCCATGTGGTTTTTACTCTCTTCCTATCATAACGCCAAGGGTATGACTCTGGCCCGTATTCAGCACGCGGTAATCGCCGAGGGCATTGGCGCTTTCAACGCACAGCATGGACTCCCAGGCAACGTCGGGGAAATCCGACAATCGTGCCGCTTTCTCCGGCCCCGGATTCCAGACAACCGTGGAGTCGCTGCCGATGGCGGTGATGCGCCGGTTCCCTGATGGGGTTTCAACGATCAGCGAATTGCCGCTTTCATAGATGCGGTCGGTTTCACCCTCGAAGCTCACTGGCCCTTGCTGTGTGTGGTAGCTCCAGTCTTTCAGGGAGTCCACGTATCCGCAGTTTTCGAGGCCTCTGACCAGCGTTTTGGAAATGTCCGGGGTCGGAAGATAGGTGTGAAGTGCCTGGGTAAACGCCAGCGGTTCCGAACCCGGATTGGTGGTGGTCAACGCCAGTTGGCAGCCGTCAGCCGAGAAGTGGAAGGTCATCAGTAACCGGGCGCGGCCGTCCCAGGCATCAGAAAAGTCACTGTTTGCATCAAGTGACAGGCTGATTTCCACGTCGTGCGCGGTTTCCCTGACATCCTCCAGCTTCCACACTGCTGTGCGGGCGAAACCGTGGGAGCTGGTGGTCAGCAGCCTGCGGCGAACTTCCGGGGGATTTTTCTCGGGCGCCCCAAACCAGGGCCAGCATATCGGAATGCCACCACGGATGGCCACGCCGGGTTCAAAGCGCGCGGTGTCGCTTATCCACAGCCAGTGTGGTTCGTCACGGGCGGCAAAGTGAGTAAGGTGAGCGCCCTGCAGGAAAAGGCGGGCGTGGAACAAGGGGTGGTGTACCTCCATGGCTTCCAGTTGCCCGATGGTTGTCCATCGGGTGAACGACCAGTGCCCGGGTTTTAGTGTCACGTAGTGCCTCGTTACAGCTTTCTGGGTGGTCAATGGATTGTCGGTCTGAGGTGCCGCAAGAGTTACGGCATGTCCTTATACTCAGGGTAAATTAAAACTGTGCTTACGGCGAGAAACCATCATAAAATCGGCCGTCCCCGTCGGAGTTTGATGAATGATTGACCAGATTACTGCCTCAGTTCCCGAGTCTTGCCAGGCTGGAGTCGATCTTTCGACGCCGGGAGGCGATCAGTGGCTTGATGAATTGGCCGATGGTCTCACGGAGCATGGCTGGATGAGCCAGGATGTGTCTGTGCTGTTAACTCCGTCCCTTTTAAAGGGTCTTCGCAGTGAAGTTCGGATACTGGACCGGACCGAGGCGCTGCGTAAGGCGGGTGTGGGGCGTGGTCAGGACTTGCTCCAGGACAGATCAGTAAGGCGAGACAAGATTGCGTGGTTGCAGGGCGTGACGCCGGTTCAGGCGGCGTTGTTCGAGTTCTTCGAGTTGGTCAGGCTGGGGTTGAATGAGCGGTTGTTCCTGGGGTTGAAACGGTTTGAGGCGCACTACGCCACCTATCACAACGGTGACTTCTATCGTCGCCATGTGGATAGCTTCCAGGGCAGGGCGTCGCGGGTTGTCAGCCTGGTTTTGTACCTTAATGAGGGTTGGCAGGAGGCCGACGGCGGCGCGTTGCAGATTTTCAATCGTGAAAACGAGAACGAGGTATGTGGCGTCGTATTGCCACTGGCAGGGCGGATGGCGCTGTTTATGAGCGAAGAAATTCCCCATGAGGTGTTGCCGGCCCACCGTACCCGTTACAGCGTCGCCTGCTGGTTCCGATGCGATGAAGTGCCGCTGCCATTGTAGTGCCGGAACCCTTTTGCTAATATGCGCGCCGCTTTGAGGGATTTCGCCCCAAAGCCCGTTATGGTGGCTCCATTGGTGCCTCCGCAACGATAAACCGTGAACCCGGTCAGGCCCGGAAGGGAGCAGCCGAAGCGGTGGACTTGTGTGCCGGAGTGTCGCTGATGGAGTCACCCCCAGATTTTTCCTTTTAACGCCCCCGATTATCCCTCTCTGATTGCTTCTTGTTGGCTTCTTCTAACATCCTGACCGTGCTATGGTTAAACCCATTTTTAACGGCAGTTGGCAGAACATGAGCTACCAGGTACTTGCCCGTAAGTGGCGCCCCCGGACATTCGAAGATATGGTCGGCCAGGAGCATGTGCTCCAGGCACTGATCCACGCCCTGGACAACCAGCGGCTGCACCACGCCTATCTGTTTACCGGTACCCGGGGCGTAGGCAAAACAACCATTGGCCGATTGCTGGCCCGATGCCTGAACTGCGAAACCGGCGTTACCGCCACGCCGTGTGGAACCTGCTCCAGTTGCCAGGAAATCCAGGAAGGGCGGTTTGTTGATTTGATCGAAATCGACGCAGCCTCCCGTACTGGCGTGGATGATATGCGGGAACTCACCGATAACGTCCAGTACTCGCCAACCCGTGGCCGCTTCAAGGTGTACCTCATTGACGAGGTACATATGTTGACCAACCAGTCCTTTAACGCTTTCCTCAAGACCCTTGAAGAACCCCCGGAACACGTCAAATTCCTGCTGGCGACCACGGATCCCCAGAAGCTGCCAGTGACCGTGTTGTCCCGTTGCCTGCAGTTCAACCTCAAGCGGATGACGCCCGAACACATTGCCGGGCACCTGCGCCACGTGCTGACCCAGGAAGGCATTCCTTTCGAGGAACCGGCCCTGTGGCTATTGGCACGTGCCGCGGATGGCAGTATGCGGGACGCCCTGAGCCTGACAGACCAGGCCATTGCCTTCGGCAATCAGACGCTCAGCGGCAGTGATGTCAGCAACATGTTGGGCACGATTGATCAAAGCGATATCGAGAACCTGGTGAATGCGCTGGTGGAAGACGACGGGCCCGCGCTGCTGTCCGAGATCAATCGTATTTCCGATTTTGCGCCGGATTACAGCGTGATCCTGGCGGACCTGTTGTCGCTGTTCCATCGGGTGACGATGGAACAGGTGGTGCCGGGCAGTGTCGATAATGCCCTTGGGGATGCCGCGCAGGTGGAATCCCTGGCGCGCCGGCTGAGCGCGGAAGACGCGCAACTCTTCTATCAGGCCGCGCTGATGGGCCGTAAGGACCTGGCGGTCACTCCCGATGCCCGCATGGGGTTTGAGATGACGTTGCTGCGAATGCTGGCCTTCCGGCCTGGCACTGACCGCCGTGAACCACCGGTGGTGGCCTCCGGGACGTCATCATCAGGGCAGGAGTCCCGGGAAGACCCTGAGCCTGGCCCGGCGTCGGAGACAATAACAGCGGCTGTTGAGCCTGAACAAGCGCCTCAACAGCCAGATTCAGAACAGCGGGCAGAGCCAGAACAACGAACCGAACCGACGCCCCAGCCGGAGCCTCAACCGGAAGCCCAGGAGCCCGTACTGGAATCCCAACCCGCTCCCGCGCCAGAGGAGCCTGACGCTGCCTGGCTGGCGAGCCTGGATGAAGCGGCTGAATCTGCAGCGGCCGAAGCGGCCAGCACGGAGGATTATGAGCCCGAGCCCGTAGCGCCTGAGCCGGAATACGTCGAAGCGCCTCAGGCCGATGTGCCCCAGGTAGAATCAGCAGCGTCGACCGAATCGACTGAGCCGGCCGAACCGATCGAAGAACCTGCGGATACCGGCGAATTTGTCTGGGAACGTGATTTTCGCAGCCTGGGCATTGTGGGCATGCCGGGTAACCTCGCCAGTAATGCGGCTATGACTCGCAACGGCGATGAAATCGTGCTGACCATCGATGAAGGTCACGCACGGTTGTTGAACGCCCGCCATGAAGAAAAAATTATCGAGGCGTTGAGGAATCGGTTTGGCGCCACCATAACCCTGCGTGTGGAGCAGGGCGATGCTGAGGGCAAAACGCCGGCTGCCTGGGAAGAGCGCCAGCGGCAGGCGCGCCAGAAGGCAGCGGAAGACTCAATTCGCAGTGATCCCGCAGTGCAGTCGATTGTTGAACGATTCGAGGCTCGGGTCGTCGAAAACAGTATCCGGCCGCCGAATCAGGCAAAGTCCGGCTAAGGTCTGCGGTTGGAGCCACGTGGTGGCAACTCTCTAAGGCAATTCTGTAGAAGGTGAGCGTGATGAACAATATGGGCGACCTGATGAAAAAGGCCCAGCAGATGCAGGAAGAAATGAAGAAGGCCCAGGAAGAGGCCGCCAAGGCCGAGATTACCGGCGAAGCCGGCGCGGGCCTGGTCAAGGTGACTATGAACGGTCGTCATGACGTGCGGAAAGTGGATATCGATCCGTCCCTGCTGAGCGAAGACAAGGAGATTCTGGAAGACCTGCTGGCGGCTGCTATCAACGACGCCGTGCGCCGTGTTGAGGAAAACCAGAAAGACAAAATGTCCGGCATGATGTCCGGTATGGGTATGCCTCCGGGCTTCAAGATGCCGTTCTGATCGAGGATAGCTGATGGCTTTTAGTCCGTTGGTAGACGAACTGGTGGAGTCTCTCCGCTGTCTGCCTGGCGTCGGTCAGAAAACGGCCCAGCGTATGGCCTTCCACCTGCTGGAGCGCGGCCGCTCTGGAGGCTCGCGGCTTTCTGACGCACTGGATCGTGCCATGACCGGTGTGCGCCGCTGTGAGAGCTGCCAGAACTTCGCCGATACGCCTACCTGCAATATCTGCGAAAACCCTGAACGACGGAATGGTACGCTCTGCGTGGTGGAAAGCCCCTCCGACCTTCTTGCCATTGAGCAGGCGGGCGATTATCGCGGCAGCTACTTCGTGTTGATGGGGCATCTGTCGCCCATCGACGGCGTGGGCCCCGAGGAAATCGGTATTGAGCGGCTGCTGCAACGCATCCACGGAGAAGGGGTGACGGAGCTGATCCTTGCGACCAATCCAACTGTGGAAGGTGAGGCGACTGCCCACTACATTGCCGACAGGCTGGATGGCCGCAATATCCTGATTACCCGTCTTGCCCATGGTATCCCGGTGGGGGGCGAACTGGGTTATGTTGACGGATTTACCCTGACCCATGCCTTCCGTGGCCGAAAACCTCTGACTGATTAAACCTGACCGGGATTATTATATGGATTCCAACACCCCGGCCGCTTCCGTTCCTGCGGCTCCCGACACGGTTACCTGGATTCGGGAGCCGGACGACCTGGACCGCTGGCTTGCCGAAGGGCAAGGCGAACCGCTTGCACTGGATACCGAGTTCGAACGGGTCAACACCTTCTTCCCGATTCCTGGTCTGGTCCAGTTGGGGATGGGGCAGCGGTTCTGCCTGGTAGACCCGTCGGTCGCAGAGGCGTCAGAGGGCTTTCGCAACGCGCTCACCGACCCGGACACCCCCAAATTGCTATACGCCATGAGTGAGGATCTGGAACTGTTCCGGCACTGGTTGCAGCTGGAACCGGAGGGCATTCTCGACCTGCAGATCGGCGCCGCGCTGGCCGGTGCCGGCTTTTCCGTCGGTTATGCCCGGCTGGTGGAAACTCTCTTCGGTGAATCACTGGACAAATCGGCGACGCGCTCGGATTGGGTTTCTCGCCCGCTTTCCGCGGCTCAGGAACGCTACGCTCTGGACGACGTTCGCTTCCTTGTTCCCTTGTATCACTGGGTGATTACTCGGTTGCAGAAACGGGGCCTTGAAGCGGCATTGGCTGACGAATCCACTCGATTTTCAAAGGAACTGGCAGCCCAGGATAATCCCGACAGCCATTACCTGAAACTGCGAGGCGGCTGGACATTGAGCCGCCAACAGCAGGGGGTGCTGAAAACCCTGGTGTGTTGGCGGGAACATGAGTCGCGCCTCCGGGATCGGCCCCGCAACCGGGTTGTGGCCGATGCACTGCTGATTGCCATCGCCCAGAGACTGCCACAGTCAGTACGGGAGCTATCGAATATCCAGGGCTTGCCTCCGGCCGTGGTCAGGCGCTACGGGGATACGATTATTAATATGGTTGCGGAGGCATCGACCGCGGATAATTCCGGCATCGACGTTATCGCCGCTCCGCTGAGCCGCCAGGACCAGATGTTCTATAAACAGCTCAAACGCCTGATGGTGAAGGCGGCGGAGGAACGGGATGTGCCGGTGGAACTGCTGGCGCCTCGCAAGCGCCTTGAGGCTGTTGTACAACAACGAAACCTGGCTGCCGGGCTGTTTGACGAGGGCTGGCGCCGTGACCTCCTGGCACCGGTGCAGGAACAGATTGAGGAATTACTGAAATCATGACCGAAAAGACCTTTGTGTCGGTGTTTCGCAGCAGTAAGAAGCCGGACACGTATATCTACGTTCGACGGGGCCAGGCCTGGGATGAACTGCCGGATAGCCTGCGGGGCATATTCGGCCAGCCAATACACGCCATGGACCTGATCATGACACCGGAACGGAAGCTTGCCCGAACGTCTGGCAAGCAGGTTCTGGAGGCTATTGCCGACAAGGATTTCTTCCTGCAGATGCCTGAGGAATCCAGCGGCTACGTTGTAGACTTTCGCCGTAAACCGGAGCCCGGCCGGGAATGATTGCAGAGATTCCGTTCTGGCAACGCAAACGTCTCCATGAGATGACCGCCAAGGAATGGGAGTCCCTGTGTGACGGCTGCGGTAAATGTTGTCTGGCCAAGCTGGAAGACGAAGACACCGGCGATGTCTACTACACTGAGCTGGTGTGCCGTTACATGGAGCAGGACACCTGTCAGTGCAGCGTGTACTCCGAGCGCTTGCAGAAAGTGCCTGCATGCACGGTGCTGACACCGGATACGCTGAGCGACTACCATTGGCTGCCGTATACCTGTGCCTACCGCACACTGGCGGAAGGGCGTGCGCTTGCAGACTGGCACCCGCTACGGTCGGGTGACCCCGATACGGTTCATGAAGCGGGTGTATCGGTGCGTAATCGCGTGATCTCGGAAGCCGATGTACCGGAAGACGATTGGGAAGAACACATAATTCACTGGATCCTTTGATGATAGACGCAGAAACAAACCTTGCTTACGGAATATTCTGGGCCCTGTACGCCGTCGCCTTCGTGGTGTTCTTCTACACCATATCCCGCCTGTTTCGGGTAATTCCGGTTTATGCCATCCGCACGCTGTTGCAGGCCGCGTTGATTGTCCTCCTGTTGACCCCGGTCGAGTCCGGTGAGGTAGCTGGCTGGTGGATGCCGGCCTGGTTGCACGGCGGCTACGAAACCATTCTGGGTGATGCCGCCAACGCGGGCCGGGCCTTTGTGAACATGGGCATAGCATCCCTGGTTATGGTGTTGGTGTGGGTTCTTGACCTCGTCAGATACCGGCTGGTTAAACGCTGAGACTTTCCTTGATCACCACCTCGCATGGAGCTGCCCTGATGCGACTTCTAAGCCGCCTGTTTGCTGTCATCCTCATCCTGCCAATTACGGCGCTTGCACAGCAGGCGCCAACCCTGCAGTTACCCGACAGTGCCGATGTCCGAATTATTGTCGACATCTCCGGCTCCATGAAAACCAACGATCCGGACAACCTGCGCCGCCCGGCTGTGCGCCTGTTGGCGCGTATGCTGCCTCGGCAAGCCAATGCCGGAGTCTGGACCTTTGGTCAGTACGTCAACATGCTGGTGCCCCATGGCAAAGTCGCTGATGACTGGCGGGGGCTGGCTGTCGAACGCTCAGATGAGATCAATTCGGTCGCCCTTCGGACCAATCTGGGGGAGGCGATTCAGGTTGCCAGTGATGATTACCTGTTGGGCTCGGAGAGCCTCGACAATACGGACTTCATTCTACTCACCGATGGCAAAGTGGATATCTCCGACAACGAGAGCGCCAATGATCGCGAGCGTGAGCGGATTCTGGGGGCATTGCTGGACGATTTGAGCAGCCGTGGTGCCACCCTTCATACCGTCGCATTGTCCGAGGAGGCAGATCTTTCTCTTTTGAAGAGCCTTGCGGAACGCACCGGGGGCCGCTATGCCCTGGCATCGTCCGCTGATGCACTGACTCTGGCTTTTCTTGAAGCGCTGAACACCGCTGTACCGCAGCAGCAGATTCCCATTGAGGATAATGGCTTTCAGGTGGATGGTGGCGTAGAGGAATTTACCGCGCTGATTTTTCGCGCTGGTGACGAGTCTGCCGCCAACCGAACGCTTGAACTGGTCAGTCCCGGCGGCACCAAGGCAGGGCCGGACTCAGCCACCGAGGGAATGCGTTGGGTGCGCGAAACGGAATACGACCTGATTACCGTCACCGATCCTGAGGCGGGCGACTGGACGATCAACGGCGAGTTGGGTGAGGGCAGTCGGGTCACTGTCGTCAGCGATCTGCGGATGGTGGTGAGCCCGGTCCCGCCAACATTCACGGAAAACGAACCAGTATCCCTTCAGGTGGCCTTCTTTGAGGAAGACCGAAAAATTGAAAACCGGGACTTCCTGGGGGTTATCGATGTCAGTGTGTCATTAACCTCAGAGGACGGGCGCAGCGGTAACAAGGTGTTGTCTCCGGATGAGCCGCCGCAGGACGGCGTCTATACGGACACCATCACACGACTGCCTGATGCCGGTGAATACCAACTCAGCGTTGTTGCGGACGGTCAAACGTTCTCCCGACGCTTCAGTACCGTTACCCGATATATTCAGCCCGAGGGCGAACAAGCCCCAATTGAGGCAGTCGTTTCTGACGAGCCCTCGCAGGAAGCGCCAGTGATGGAGGATGAGTTGCCAGAGGCCTCACCCGCTCCCGAAATTGAATCGCCTGTGTCCAGTTCCGGGCCGATCGATATCAGCCAGGTTGAAGAGCCAGAACCGAAGCCGCTTGAGGAGCAGCCTGTCGATAAGGAAGAGGCGGAACCGGAAACGCCGGCCACCGTTGAGGAGGCGGCGAGCGGCATTCCGTTCTGGGTATGGGCCGCTGCCGGCACCTTGGGTGTGGTGGCTGTCGCCGGGGTGGCATTCCTGTTCGTCAAGCGCAGAAAATCCGCGCAGGATCAGGGCAACAACGAGGAGCCGCCCCTGGTCGCAGAGGAAACGCCGGAGGAAGAGGCTACCGCCGCACCCGAACCTGAACAGGCGCCTGAAGACGTACCCGCAGAGATACCTGAACCAGAACCGGTGCCGGAACCAGAACCCGAACCGGAAGAATTGCCGGAACCTGAAGAAGTGCCGGAACTCCAGCAAGACGAAGCGTTGCCCGAGGACGATATCCCCGTTGCTGATGCGGAAGTGGAGGACGGTGAAGACGAATTCGGGCTGGAGGACTTTGATCTCTCCGAGTTCGACGATTTGCCAGCCACTGATGAGGATAGTGAGCCCACCGACGACGAGTCTGAAAACGACGATAAGGATGGCGGAAAGGATCGGTAGTTGGCGGTTAATCGAACAGGGCTCTTATCAGAACGGCTTCGGTTCTCTATACTCTGAGTCTATTTTCAAACAGACGTTTAACCGTTAATTGAACAGGACACTATCAGCATGAAGTTTACCGGTACCGAGAAATATGTTGCGACTGATGACCTGCAGATGGCCGTCAACGCAGCCATAACGCTGCAACGCCCGCTACTGATCAAGGGCGAGCCCGGCACTGGTAAAACCCTCCTGGCCGAAGAAATGGCTGCGTCCCTCGGCCTGCGCCTGATTCCCTGGCACATCAAATCCACCACTAAGGCCCAACAGGGACTGTACGAATACGATGCGGTCTCCCGTCTGCGGGATTCCCAGCTCGGTGACGAGAAGGTCAAGGACATCAGCAACTACATCGTCAAGGGCAAGTTGTGGGAAGCCTTCGAATCCGAGGAACAGGTGGTACTACTGATCGATGAAATCGACAAGGCGGATATCGAGTTCCCGAACGATCTTCTGCTCGAACTCGATCGCATGGAATTCTTCGTCTACGAGACACAGCAGTCTGTGCGTGCCAAGCATCGGCCTATCATCGTGATCACCAGTAACAACGAAAAGGAACTGCCGGACGCTTTCCTGCGCCGTTGTTTCTTCCACTACATCAGCTTCCCGGATCACGACACCATGAAGAGCATCGTGGACGTGCACTTCCCGGGTCTGCAGCAGCAGGTGGTTCGCGATGCGCTGGAAGTTTTCTTCGACGTTCGCAAGGTGCCAGGGCTGAAGAAGAAGCCGTCCACTTCAGAACTGATCGATTGGCTCAAACTGCTGATGGCGGATGACCTGTCTGCCAAAATGTTGCAGGAGAAGGACACCAGTTCCGCCTTGCCGCCGCTGTATGGCGCACTGGTGAAGAACGAGCAGGATGTTCACCTGTTGCAGAAGCTGGCCTTCATGGCCCGTCGTCGCAGCTGAAATACAGCAAGAGCAGCACCCTATGTTGATTGATTTCTTTCTCGAAGTCCGGCGGGCCAAGGTGCCCGCCAGTCTGCGCGAACTCCTCGACCTGCTTGAAGCTCTGCAGAACAGGCTCGCCTTTGCGAATATGGAAGAGTTTTACTACCTGGCTCGTGTCTGCCTGGTCAAGGACGAGCGCCATTTCGATAAATTCGACCGGGCGTTCCAGGCCTATTTCGAGGGCATAGAAAACCTCGATGACCTGATGCAGGCGTTGATTCCGGATGATTGGCTGCGCGCAGAATTTGAAAAGCAGCTGTCAGAAGAGGACAAGGCCAAAATCGATTCCCTCGGCGGGCTGGAAGAGCTGATCGATACCTTCAAGAAACGCATGGAAGAGCAGAAGGAGCGTCATCAGGGCGGCAACAAGTGGATTGGCACTGGTGGTACCTCACCCTTTGGTGCGAACGGTTACAACCCGGAAGGTTTTCGCATTGGCCAGAACAAGGGGCGTCATGGCCGCGCCGTAAAGGTTTGGGAAAAACGGGAGTTCAAGGACCTGGACGACAGCGTCACTCTCGGCATTCGCAATATCAAGGTGGCCATGCGTCGGCTGCGTAAGTTTGCCCGCCAGGGTGCCGCGGACCAGCTCGACATGGACGATACTATCCGCTCCACTGCCCGCAATGCCGGGTACCTCGACTTGAAGATGGTTCCCGAGCGGCACAATGCGGTCAAAGTCCTGATCTTCTTCGACGTGGGTGGCTCCATGGACCCTCATGTGCGGGTCTGCGAGGAGCTCTTTTCGGCTGCTCGGCTCGAATTCAAGCACATGGAGTACTTTTACTTTCATAATTTCATCTATGAAAGCGTGTGGAAAAACAACATCCGCCGGATGAACGAAACAACGAGCACCTGGGACATTCTTCACAAGTACACGCCGGACTACAAAGTGATCTTTGTAGGGGATGCCACCATGGCGCCCTATGAGGTGTCACACCCCGGCGGGTCCATCGAACACTGGAACGAGGAAGCGGGCGCAACGTGGTTTCAGCGCATTACCGATCACTTCCGCAAGGTGGTGTGGATCAATCCATTGCCGGAGAGCTACTGGGGCATGGGTGGGTCGCTCGGTATGACCCGTCAGCTGGTGAATGACCACATGTATCCGTTGACCATTGAAGGCCTGGAATCGGCCATGAAACAACTGAGCAAATAAAAAAAGCCGATGCGGTTGAGAGCATCGGCTAAGCTCGGCATATCAAACGGGGTGGCCAGAAGGCTGTCCCGCGCTTCTCTCGGAGCAAATCCGGGGCCAGTTTAAAATAGTGGATATAAATCAGTTGATTAGAATAATTTCCGTGCATCTCCCGTGAACGGGAGATTCCTCGACGTTTTGCTCCTGTCAAAAAATCCGACGGTTTCGGATTTCCAATTGGTGATCTGGATACCGTTCTTGCCTGTTACCAAGTGTTACTCTTTCTGCCGGTTTGTTACAGAGCATTGCTAGAGGCAGGAAGCGTATGGTCGCCGGAGCGCAGCAAACAGTAACGGTTGGGCGCCAGGTCAGGGTGGCGTGGCCGGTCATTTTGGTCATGATGGTGGCATCTCAGCTCGGTTTGACGCGTAGCGCCTTTGCTGAATCGCTGGACCAGGAGATCGACCGCCTGAAAGCCGATGTGGCGGACCTCAGCCAGACGTTGTACCAACTGGAGGAGAACGTACTCTACCCAGTCGACACGCAAGTGGCAGTTTTCCTGACACTCAGGAATCGGGAGGGGCTGGATCTGGACTCGGTGGAACTGTACCTGAACGACACGCCAGTTGCTTCCCACCTCTATACCGACCAGGAACGTGACTCCCTGAAGCAGGGCGGTGTCCAGCGGCTCTATATCGGTAACCTGCCTCATGGCGCCCATCAACTAAAAGCGGTTCTGACGGCACGTTCAGCGAATGAACGCTTTGTTCGCCGTGAAGCGACCCATCAATTTCGGAAGCGGCCCGGTGAATCCCGCATACAGCTGTCTCTGGATGCCGCGGCGCCGGACTACGAACCAGTGGTTTCGTTTCAGGAATGGAAATAGGGCGAAAGGATGGTCGTGCTCGCTAAGTTTCGGAAAGTCTCCACACGGTTTGCTCTCAGTCTGACCGCGGCCCTTATCCCGGGGCTGGCGTCCGGAGGCAGCGATTTGGCGTCGTTGCACTTGGGGCTCGCACAATTCGCCCTGGACACCCATGAACCGGCTGCAGCATTGCGTTATACCCGGAATGCCACTACCGAAGCCGAACGCCTGGTTCGCGCTAAAGCATTGTTAGTCACGGGGAGTCATCAGGAGGCTGAACGGCTGCTGAAAGAACTGATCGAAGGACAGTATTACCGCGGGCAGGCGGCACTATTGCTGGCGGAACTGCCGACGGACTCTGGAGACAACAAAACCCGGGAATACCTTGAAACTGCTGCGAAGCGGGCCAGTGGCAGTGACCGGCAAAAGGCGCTTTATCGATTGGCCGAGATTGAGCGGGAGGCGGGGCATACCGATCGGGCCGGGAAGGTGCTGGCGTCCATGGAGCCAGGCTATTGGGCTGCGCTGGGTTACATGAACATTGCGGCTGACTACGGCAGGCAGGACCGGAATCCATCGCGAGCACTGGTTGCACTTCGAGTGGCTCTGGCCATGTCCGAAGAAGACGTCGACAGCCAACGCAGCCAGGAACTCAGAAGCCGACTACTGGTTCGCGCCGGCTACCTTGCTTACGATCACGGAGACTACGAAAAGGCCATCGGCTTCCTGGAGAAAATCTCCCTGGAAAGCTACAGCACATCCCATGGCCTCTACCTTCACGGTCTTGCGCTCTCTGCCAGTGGCAACCAGCGGGCGGCAATGCAGTCCTGGCATCGCGCCAAAAAGTACCCACTGGCCTATCCCGGTGTGGCCAATGCCTGGCTTGGAACGGGTAGGGGGTACGACCTCGCCGGTTACCTGGGGCAGGCGGGTGAAGCTTATCTGGCAGCAAATGCGTCCTATGAAAGTGAACGGGTGACCCTTCGCAAACTGGCTGACCAGATCCGTCAGAAAGGTGCGTATCAGGCGCTGGTACTGGACGCACGGAACTCTGAGGCCCAATGGTTCCTTGCCGACAACCGTACGCTCACACAGCCCCGTACTGCCTATCTGATTCGTTTCATTGAGCAGCCCGCTGCCCAGGCCGCCGTCAACCGGGTGGCTGAACTGAAGGAGATGAGGCAAACACTGAATCAGCGGGAAGACAGCCTTGCTGTTTTTCGGGGGGCCATCAGTGAACGTTTGGGGCCTGTGGGGCACAACGTTGATGGCGGTCCCTTCAACGAAGAAATCAAAGAGCTGGTGCAGCGGTTGGCGAACCTGAAAGCCCGGACCATCTCTCCTGCACAACAAGAGGCGCTGAAAGGTGTAGCCAGGACATTGGCCGATCTGAAAGCGTCCGTTGGCAGGCTTGATGGAAGATTGAAAAAGAAAGATCGCAAGCTCACTGAACTGGTGACACGCACCGACCATGCGCTGGAGCGGATACGGACGGTTCGTCGCACGGCCGATGCACTTCTGAGCAGGGCAGAGTCGGAACTGGATGAACTGGCTCTGGCCTATGTCGAAGAGCAGGATCACCGTATGGCGTTTGCGTTGGATCGGACCGAGCAGCAGATTGCCCACCTGTACGAGTATCTGGCCCTGGAAAACCTTGAGCGAGGTCAGCAATGAAGCCAGTGGTGTCAATTTCCCTGACGGTGCTGTTTACGGCGTTCGCGGCGAGTGCCCAGGCACAGGAATCTTTCCGGGTAGAGCTCGGTCGCGACGGCGAAACCATCGCTGATATGCGCCCGGTTTTTCTGGAATTCCAGTCCCGACCGATGCCGGCCATATCGCCAACAGAAGTTGCCCGTCGATACCAGCGATTGTTTGAACACTCTGATGAACCTGAAGTACGCATTGATGCACTTAACCGACTTTCCAATATCCAGAAGGTGACTGACGAGGACGTCAGCTTCAGCGAAGAACGCGAACAACAGGTATACCGGCAGGCGCTGGAAAGTTACGAATCCATTCTCGACAGGGGCGCCTACCAGGGCCGGCTTGATGAATTGCTATACCAGATGGCGAAGGCTCATGCCTACACGGGGCAGGCGGAGGAGTCTATTGACCGGTTACGCCAACTGGTTGGTCTGTATCCTTCGTCCTCCCTGGTACCTGAGGCCCGCTTCCGCATTGCCGAGGCAGCGTTTTCGGCGGGAGACTATGCCGAGGCTGAGTCCGAGTACAGCCGTGTGATCTCGAGTGACGGCACCGATAGCCTGAAAACCAAGGCCCGATATATGCAGGGCTGGAGCCAGTACAAGCAAGGGTCTTCTGGCCGGACAAGGGCCGCAAAGACGTTCCTGGCGGTACTGGACGGTGTCGGTGAGGAAACCAGTGGGTTTCGCCGCATTCCTGCCAGCGACGCTGAACTGGTTGACGACACCTTCAGGATTGTCGCTCTGATGGCGGCGGAAGACCGGGGCGTTGAATCCCTGGCAAGCTGGTTGACCGATGCGGGTGGCAAGGGCTTCGGGTACCTGCTGTACGACAGGCTGGCAGATTACTACGCCAGCAACCGGCGTTTTGAAGACAGCGTGGCGGTGAACAATGCCTTTGTTCGCGATTTCCAGGCGCATAACGCCGTACCGGCCTTTCTGGCCCAGAATGTGGATGTCTGGCGCATGGCGGGGCAAACTGATCGCGCAAGGGCCGCCAGGGCTGAGTATGTCCAGGCATTTGCCGGCGATGCCCGTTACCAGCAACTCGCGAAAGCGGATCAGGAACGCTGGCAGAATTTCAGCCGGTCACTGGCGGACTATCACTATGATCAGGCCGAAGAGGGGCAAGTGGAGCGCCAAGTGGCATCTTTCCGGTTGGCTGGGGGTTACTACAGTCAGTTGGCTGGCCGGAGCGGCCAGAAGGGAGACGTTCTTCGCATGGCCGGTGATGCGTTCCTGCAGGCAGGTGACCACACTGACGCCTTCAAGCATTACCAGCGTGCGGCTTATGACACGGATCATGAGACAAAAGAGTATCCGGGGGCGGCGGATGCCGCCTGGGCTGCCATCGTAATTCAGCGTGATGCGCTGGACAATCGCAATTCACTTCCCGCGACACTGGACGACCTGGCTGCAGCCGCCGACCGCTTCGCGGCTGAGTTCCCAGAGGACGAACGTCAGGCTGGTCTGACGGCGGATATCGCCAACCGAATGCTCGCGGAGCATCGTTATGCTGACGCCCATCGGTTTGCCGAGCTTGCCATAGCCCATCCGTTGGTCAGCCCAGCCGAACGCTACAGTGCCTGGGTCGCAGCCGGTGAGGCGAACCTGGCGATGGCGTCTTATGGGCTTGCTGAAAATGCCTGGCGTCAAGCACTGGCACTGATTTCAGAGGGGCTGTTACAGGAAGGGCGGGCCAAAGATACCGACAGTCTGAAACGGCAACTAGCCAGCAGCATCTACTACCAGGGGGAGAAAGCGGCGAGCGAGGGCCGCATTGACACCGCCGTGGCGCATTTTCAGCGTGTGGAGTCTGCGTTTCCGGGGTCGGACATTGCGATCAAGGGCCGTTACGACGCAGCGAATACACTTCTGAAGGCAGAGCGCTGGCAGGCTGCCGTTAATGAACTGACCCGATTTCGCACGGATTACCCTCAGCATGACCTGACCCCAACCGTAGGCGAAAAGCTGGTGTTTGCCTATCAGTCATCGGGCCAATGGGTGCGCGCGGCGGATGAAATCATGCGTGCCGACGAAGGAGAGTCGCCGTCCTGGGATCAGCAACTGAGGGCGGCTGAGCTGTATCACAAGGCAGAGGCCCATGCGCGTCGCAATCGCATCTACGTCGTGTGGCTCAACCGCGATTCCGCTGCTGCCGATTCCGAGAGCCATATCCTTAGTCAGACCCTGCGCCAGCGTCTTGTGCTCGACGATGTGGAGCCGCGGCGATATCGAATCGAGTTGGTAGAGCGAGAGCTCGCCAGCCAGTGGCATTCGGAAGACACGCTGACGTGGGCTGGGCGGGCAGCCATCGTGCTGGGGGCGGAGGAGTCCGAGCGGTTTGCCGATGTTCCGCTACAGATTCCATTGGCCGAATCCCTGGGGCGCAAACAAGCGGCCCTCTCGGCTGCGCGGGAGCGTCTCTCACAAGCTGAGAAGCTGATTGGCGAGGGCGCAGGTTCGGAAATTCTGTTCCGTCGGGCAGAGCTGTACCGGGTGATGGCGCAGGATCTCATGACGTCAGAAGCGCCGGCGAATCTGAGCGACCTTGAGGCAACCCAGTACCGGATGTTGCTTGAAGAGGAGGCCTACCCGTTCGAAGAGAAGGCTATTGACCTGCACGCAAGGAATCATCAACGCCTGGCGGACGGAAGGTTTGATGAGTGGATGGAACGCAGCCTGCAAGTTCTGGCGGACCTGTTCCCCGGCAGGTACGACCGGGAGGTGCGCTGGATGACGTGGAATGAGGAGGTCAACGATGATGCCTGAAACAGCACGTGCGGTTCTGCTCACTGGGTGTCTCGCGTTGCTAGCGGGGTGCGCCAGCCAGCCCAGGCCGGAGCCGGTGGTCGTCAACACCGCCGAGGCCAGTGAACTGGCACGTCAGGCCTGGAAGGCACACCAGCAGGGACGCAAGGAAGAGGCCCTCGAACGGTACCGTGAGGCTTTTGATATGAACCCGGGCAACGCGCTCACGGCCAACAACCTGGCATTGTTACTGCGAGAACAGGGACGATTTGAGGAGGCGGTGACGGTGCTGGAGACGGGGCTCAGCCACTCCCCGGTTACCGCCGAACTGCATTACAACCTTGCCGTTATCTCAGAGCTGTATCTGCTGGACCTGGACGGCGCACTGGCGCATTACCGCCGTTACCGCTCATTGGCGGGCACCGAGGACAAGCAGGTGGCCGGGTGGATTGCGGACCTTGAAAGGAGGTTGGACTGAATGCGCCTTTATCGACGATTGACGGCTGCCAGCATGATTTTGATGCTTGGTCCAGTGATGGCCTTTGCCAATGAGGCGTCCAATGCCTCGGAAGCGGTTGTGTCTCAGGCCGCGGATAACACCGTCGCACTGGGCGTGGAGGGAATCAACCACCATACCGGAGACGATGATCCCGGCGTGCTTTATATCCTGCCCTGGCAGCCGCCGACCTTGCCGCGGCGTTCACGCGCTGAACTGGATGCCGGAAGCGAGGAACTGCTCGAACCCAAGGACCCGCTGACCCTTGAGCGTCACCGGACGTTTCGTGAAACCCTGAATCCATTGTTGGATTCCACTCTTTCCCTGCAGTAGAGAACCGGGAGTCTGAATATGCTGGAAACTGTTGTTCGTTTTTTTCAGGAAGGTGGTCCCTTCATGTATCCGATTGCCATTGTGCTGGCCATCGGCCTGGCGATTACCGTTGAGCGTTTCATCTATCTCGCTTCGGTGCGCCGCCGGAACCGGCTTGCCTTTGAAAAGGGCATACTGCCGCTGCTGAGGAAGCGGGATTACCAGCGGGCGATGAAAGCCGCGACAGGCTCTGACAGTGCCATCGCGTCGATCATGAGCGCCGGCATTGGTCGGCTACTGAATAATCACTCCCGCGAAGATGTTGAGTACGCCATGGAAGAGGGGTTGATGGAAGTCTTGCCCCGTCTTGAGAAACGTACCCAATACCTGGCAACCCTGGCCAACATCGCGACACTCCTGGGCTTGTTGGGCACGATCATCGGCCTTATCGCCGCGTTTACGGCAGTTGCCGCTGCAGATCCGTCCCAGAAGGCGTCGCTGTTGTCGGAAAGTATCTCCGTTGCCATGAATACCACGGCGTTCGGGCTGATGTCGGCCATTCCCCTGTTGATGTTTCATGCACTGCTTCAGACCCGCACCAATGAAATCGTCGACAGTTTCGAGATGGCTGGGGTGAAGCTGCTGAACATTATCTCCGAGCAGCCCGCCCCCCAATCCGCCTGAGCCAGGGTTTGCCGCATGAGACGAAAACATCGCAGGCTTGTCAGTAATCCGGAACTGGATATCACGCCATTCCTGAATCTGATGATCGTGTTAGTCCCGGTATTGCTGCTGGGCATGGTCTTTAGCCAGATTCGTATGATTGAGCTCGACTTTCCCGGGATGGAGTCGGGTGAGGCGCCACAGGCTGATGAACTGCGGCTGGTGGTGGCGTTGATACCCCAGGGCCTGGAAGTGCTGGACAGTGAGAGAGGCGTGATCCGGACCCTGCCGTTGATTGAGGGGGAACAGGACTTCGACGGCCTGAGGGAAACTCTCAAGCAGATCAAGAAGCGGGTGCCGGAGAAGACTGACATCGTTCTGGAGGTCAGCCCGGACATCGACTATCAGACTCTGGTGACTGCGATGGATACGCTCCGCTCCTATCCGGCAGTTGTTGCGGCCAGTGTGGTGAAGGGAGAGCTTTTCCCGGATGTGGCACTGGCAGACGCACCTGAAAACCGGACGTTATCGGTCGAAGGGGAGGGTGCATGAAGACCTCCCGCCGTGCCCGTCGTATCCAGCGCCACTACAGCCGTATGCACCGCCCGGGAGGCCTGAATCTGGTGTCCCTGATGGACATCTTCACGATCCTGGTGTTCTTCCTGATGGTGAACTCGTCCGATGTAAAGGTTATGCAGAACACGGCCGATGTCCCACTGCCGCAATCGACCGCGGACAAGGAGGCGGTCGAAACCCTGATGGTCCAGGTAATCGGCCGGTCCATTCTCGTGCAGGGCCGGGAAGTTGCACGGTTGGATGGCATTGAAACCGGGGACAGCACCATCGGTGGGCTGGCGGATGAGCTTGCCTGGGTGCGTAACCGGAGGGGCCAGGTGCCGGAGCAGGGTCATGAGGTGACCATAATGGCAGGGCGCGCCACCGACTACCGGTTATTGAGAAAGATCATGCAAACCTGCATCGATGAAGACTTCCGGCAGGTCCGGCTGGCCGTTGAGTCGGCGAAGGAGGTCGGCAATGGCTGAGCGTCAGGACCTTTCTCTCAAAAAGGTGTCTCCCAACAATTTCGCGACCAAACACCTTTCATCCGGATTGCCATGGGGCGCGGAAAAGGGAGAAAACCGCCGTTTTGTGCTGGCATTGTTGGTGATGGTGGCGGTCTTTCTGCCTCCTGCGCTGCTTATTCCGGCGTTTCAGCTTCCGGAACCCGACCGCAGCGAGGCGGAGAAGATTCCGCCCCAGTTGGCGCGACTGGTAGAGCAACGCGAGGCGCCAAAGCCGATTCCAGTGCCTGAGGTTGAACCTGAACCTGAACCCGAGCCGGCTCCGGAATCTGAGCCCGAGCCCGAACCTGAAAGTACAGAACCCAAAGCGGTGGAGCCGGAATTGGCTGAAGAGGTGCCCCCACCCGAGCCTGTGCGCCCGACACCCGCTCCTTCCCAAACGGTCGAGCAGGCGCGTGAAACCGCCTCCAGGTCGGGTCTGATGGCAATGCAGGACCAACTTGCCAGTATGCGGGCTCCAGAGCCGGACGCCGTGGACACCCTGGCGGCCAACGTCGATGCCGAGACCGCAAGCGGCGATGGAGATCTGTTCGGTGCCGAAACTGACCCCGGCAGGGCGCTTGCTGGCAGCGGCGGCGTCACTCGGGAAGCCGCGCCAGAAACTGAGGTGGCAGTGGCTGGCCATCAGGTTCGAAACGTGGAGGTGGCGCAGGAAGCAGTACCAGAAGCTGCGCCGGAGCCCACCGGCGGACCGGGGCAGCGGGGCATGAGCAACATCCGCCAGGTGTTCGACGCCCAGAAAACGTCACTCTACTCCCTCTACCGACGCGAGCTGCGTCAGGACCCGACGCTGGAAGGTAAGGTTATGCTGGAATTGGTGATCGAACCGGATGGGTCAGTATCGCGTTGCGAGGTGGTGAGCTCCGAGCTGGGCAATCAAAGCCTGGAGCAACGCATTGCCATGCGCGTGCGCCTGTTCAATTTTGGCCAGGACGATGTGGAACCCAGGACGGTGCGATTCCCCATCGATTTCCTGCCGGGTTAATTCAGTGGCCCGTATACGCTAGTGCGCTATGGTAATTTTTGGTAGCTGTGGCTTGCTCAGGGACATCTTTTGGGTAGGAGCGATCACTTTCGCCTCACCGGTCACCACCCGCTCATCGTTCTGGTTGCGGACATCGCAGGATAGGGTTACGCGGTTTTTGCGTTCCTTGGCCAGTACTGTCAATGTCACCGTCAGGGTGTCGTCCAGCTTTACCGGGCGCTTGAACGCCAGGCTCTGTTCCAGGTATATGGTGCCGGGGCCCGGCATCACGGTGGCCAGGGCCGCGGAAATCAGTGAGCCGCTCCACATGCCATGGGCAATCCGTTCCTGGAACATGGAGTCGGCGGCAAACTCCGAATCCAGGTGGACCGGGTTCACATCTCCGGAGACAGCAGCGAACAACACCAGTTCGTCCTCGGTCAGTGTTTTCACATAGGTTGCGGAGTCGCCTTCCTGGAGTTCGTCGTAGGTGATGTTCTCAAGCGTGTCCAAAGTGTCGCTCATGATGGGCTCCAGTGTTGGTGTGATTAGGTTGGTGGCTACAACCGCTACAGTTCTGCTTTGAAAACTACCTCATCGTTCACAAAACTGCTATTCTCTCCCGACTTTTCGAGGCTGATACTTTTGTCTGGTTGATTTTTTGACCAAAACGACATTGGTAAACATTATAAGCACAAATGCCAAACAGGAGATGGTGATGGATTTTGAGCAGTTCTATCAGGACAAATACCCCGCTGGCGTGTCCCTGAACGTAGACCTGGATAAATACAGTAGCATGGTTGACGTATTTGATCAGGCCGTGAACAAGTACGCTGACCGCCCCGCGTTCAGCGCCGTTGGCGCCACGCTCACCTATCGCGACCTGGACACCCAGAGCCGGAATTTTGCCGCCTGGCTGCAGAACAAGACCGACCTCAAGCCGGGCGACCGGATTGCGGTGCAAATGCCCAACGTGTCCCAGTACCCTGTCGTAGTGTTTGGGGCCATGCGCGCGGGCCTGATCGTGGTGAATACCAACCCGCTGTACACCACTCGCGAAATGGAACACCAGTTCAATGATTCCGGTGCCAAGGCGCTTGTAGTGCTGGCGAACATGGCCCATAACGCAGAGAAAGTGCTTCCTCATACCGGCATCGAGCATGTCATTGTGACCGAAATTGCCGACATGCATTCGCCGCTGAAGCGTACGCTGATGAACGCCGCCGTGAAGCACCTGAAGAAAATGGTGCCGGCATTCAGCCTGCCCCAGGCTCACAAACTCCCGGCGGTGCTCAGTGCAGGGGCCAGGGAAAAATTCTCCCCGGTGGAGTGCAAGAAAGACGACATCGCCGTTCTGCAGTACACCGGTGGCACCACCGGTGTGGCCAAGGGCGCGATGCTGACCCACGGCAATCTGGTCGCCAACCTCCTGCAGGCTCGGCCGATGATGGAAGATTCGGTGGAGGAAGGCACGGAAGTGGTTATTGCTCCGCTGCCGCTTTACCACATCTACTCGTTCACCCTGAACTGCGGCATCATGCTTGAAGCTGGCGCCCACAACGTTCTTATCCCGAACCCCCGTGACATCCCCGGATTTGTGAAAGAGCTCAAAAACCATCGTTTCACCGCATTCCTGGGGCTGAACACGCTGTTCGTGGCGCTGTGCAACAACGAAGAATTCAAGGCCCTGGATTTCAGTGCCCTGAAACTGACGTCGTCCGGCGGCATGGCGCTGACCAGCGACACCGCGAAGATGTGGCAGCGTGTTACAGGGTGTGAAATCAGTGAAGGTTACGGCATGACTGAAACCTCTCCGGTTGTCACCTTCAATCCGAACAGCGCGATCCAGCTTGGCACCATTGGCCTGCCGATTCCCGGCACCGAAATCAAAACCATCGACGACGACGGCAACGAAACGCCTCTTGGCGAGCCCGGCGAATTGTGTGTGAAGGGGCCACAGGTGATGCGCGGATACTGGCAGCGTCCGGAAGACACCCAGAAGTCTTTCACTGACGACGGTTTCCTGCAGACGGGTGACATTGCCCTTATCCAGGAAGATGGCTACATCCGCATCGTCGACCGCAAGAAGGACATGATTATCGTGTCTGGCTTCAATGTCTTCCCCAATGAGATTGAAGACGTGGTCAGTGGTCATCCGAAAGTGGTTGAGTGTGCCGCTGTCGGTGTTCCCGATGACAAGAGTGGAGAGGCGGTTAAGGTCTACCTGGTGGCAACCGCGGAAGGTGTTACTGAAAATGAACTGAAAGAGTTCTGCCGCGAACGCCTGACCGCTTACAAGGTCCCCAAATCCTTCGTGTTCCGCGATGAACTGCCGAAGACCAACGTAGGCAAGATCCTGCGGCGCGAGCTGCGTGACGAAGCCAACAGCAAGTAACCGGTTCGTGCGGGCGGTTTAATCGCCCCGAACGGATGATGTGAACCCCGCCTCGGCGGGGTTTTTCCGTTGTGCGCCAGGCATGGCGCGTAGCGCCTTGACGGGCGCTGTTCCGGTACAGGTGGTGCTGGCCGGATGACTTGGGGGTGCAAGTCCCCTGTGGACCCGGCAA
>NZ_LSMM01000043.1:0-50820 GCF_001566815.1 Marinobacter sp. Hex_13 | reverse complement strand
GCCGCCTTTGTCATGGGTGTAGATGGCCGAAAATTGCTGGCCCTGCGCGTCGGTGATGGTCAGCCAGGGCGTGTGTCCTTCTACTTTCGGCATGGCCTGTGTGGTCAGGGAAGGAAGCCGCCTACCTTCGTAGTTGGCCACCGATGGGTGTACGCGCTCATGACTCAGAGGCGCAGCGGGCACAGTGGTGCTGCTGGCGGCCATCACGCCGCTGCACGCCGGGTTGCCGGGAATCAGTCCCATCAGCACCACGGGTACGCCCTTGTCCTGCTGCCGGGCAAGCCATGAACAAAGGCCGCTGTGGCGATCCCCGGTTTCCCACCACACCAGAATACCCGCATACCGGTCTTCGGTGGGCTCCGTCGGTAGGGGCTCTAGCGCGGAATGGTACTGTGGGATGAATCCGGAACGCTCCAGGATAATGCCACCAAAACGATGGGCAGCGCTTCTGTCCATGTTGAATTCCGGCAAGTCATGAATCACCAGAACGTGGCGTTTCACCTGGACGGGTTTGGACGGGCTGAGGCGATCAAGGGCCGGGTTGGCCACCCAGGGCACGAAACCGTCGCGACGTAGCTGGCCTGCTAGTTCCTCGGCCTGGGAGGCGTCCGCGACGTAATCGATGGCAATCATGGGCATGTCAGGTCGTGCCTCACGCCAGCGCTGTAGCTGTTTGTCCAGCCACTGGCGATCTGTTTCAGAGACTTTGTAATAACGCTTGTCCTTGGCGTTGTAGCCATTACGCCAGGACTCCAGGGCAAGCCCGTCGACTTGGCCGATAACGCTGTCCGGCAGGTGGAAGCCGCGGTTGAGGATGATCTTGCCGTTCGGGTGCCTGGCGCGGATGTCTGAAATCAGTTTTGTCTGGGCTTCTGCGAAGGCTTGCATTTGCGCTTCGCCACTGGCGGCAAGCGTGAAGCTGTCCAGAGTATCGAGAAACACCCCCTGAAAGCCGCGTTCGAAGGCCGGGTCAATGAGGTTGTCCAGCAGAAAGGCGCGGACTTCGGGGTTGCGCAGGTCCAGCACTGTGCTCGACCAGGCCGGGTTCTTGCCGATCAGCCAGCTGTTCTGCAGGCTTGCGAACAGGCGGTGGCTGCGGGCCATCTCTCCGACACTGACGTAGGCAATGGGCGTTGTGCTGGCTTCGGTCAGCAGGTCGATACGTGCGTCGCTGGCCTGATCCTGTTGCAGTACCACCCAGTCGTAGGCCATCAAGCTGCCTATTGGGGCTTCGTTACCGTAATAGAACGCGATGTTAGGCGGCTGACCCACAGCATTGGCAAAACCGAAGGGTAAAAGTAGGGCGACTGCAAGCAGTTGAAGCAGAGGGTGTCGTCTTATCATGTGGAACCGAAATCAGGTAGAGAAGCGACTGAATGATGCGCACAAAGTCATCGCGAATGAGTAATACGTTGCTAATCTATTATAGATGACAGTCTGCAAGCACTCGATTTTCCAACTATTTTGTAATGAGAGAATAACGTTATGACCTCCGTGAGGAATGGCATCCCCCTGTGGTGGCTGGCGCTCGCCGCCACGCTGACGCCGCTGGTCACCATTCACGCAACCTTCGCGGTGTCGGTGCTGGAGGGGCATATTTCCTGGTGTATTCCCTATTGGGACAGTTGCACGAGCATTAGCCGCACCGGCCGATACGGTACCAGCTATTTCATTTTCAAGGGCACCATGTTGCCGGCGGCGATTCTCGGCATTCTGTTCTGGGCCCTCAACGGTCGTTGGCTACAGCAATTGGGTGCCACCAGCCGCGGTCGGCCCTGGATTCCCAGGCTGGGCTTCGTCGCGTGTACGTCGCTGGCTGCATACACACTGGCTTTGGGGCACGAAGGAGACGGTTTCAATCTGATTCGCCGGATAGGTGTCGTGCTGTATTTTTCGCTGACGTTCATTGCACAGTTGCTGATCAGCTCGGCCCTGAAGGGACACCCGCGATGGTATGCCAATGGCCGGCGACTGTTGTGGCTGTGTGAGCTGATACTGGCGGTGGGTATTCTATCGGTTATCCTCACGGCCGTTGTGCCAGGGGTGTACAGCCAGATAGACGACGCCTTCGAGTGGATTTTGGCGTTTTTGATCAATCTTCACGCGATATGGGTCGCGGTATTGTGGAAACAGAGCCATTTCCGGGCGAGACTGTGGGCCGAGTAGTCCCGGGGTCAGAGCGACATCAGCCCGCGAACCAGTGCCGCCACACCCGCAACGGCGGCGATGCCAAGAATGACCGGCCTCAGTCCGTCAAAAGGCATGCGGTTGACCAGCTTGCCGGAAAGCCAGAAGCCGATGAGAACCCCTGGAAAGGTGACCGCAAACAACTGTAGCTCTCGCTGCCCCAGGTAGCCGGAAACCACCAGGGCGGCAATACTGAAAAAACTCGCCACCAGGAAGAAGGCCGACATATTGGCCCGCACCAGCGGCCCCTTTTGATTCTGGTAGATCAGTGCAATCGGTGGGCCGCCAACGGCGGTAATGGTTCCCATGTAGGTCGAGGCAGCGCCGGCCAGGATACTGTTGCGAGCGTTCAGGGCAGGTCGCAAACCCCCTGCGCTCAGTAATACGCCAATCAGGATCAGAACGCCGAACGCCAGCTCGAACCCCGTGGGTGAAATCAGCATCAGCGTGATCCCGGCCAGGATCATGCCGCCAACGCCCCCGCCAATGGCAAAACGCACCTCGCGGACCTGTAACGCGCCCCGGTTCCTCAGTAGCATGAGAATCGTCAGCACCACGGCGTTCAGAACCAGCGGCGCCGGTATCAGTATGGGGCTGATCAGGAACAGCAATGGTGCCGCCAGCGTACCGATGCCATAACCTGCCACGCCCTGCAAACAGGCGCCGGCCAGCAAAGCCAGGTTAGCAAGGAGTATCTGCAGCAGGGAGAGGTCAGTCACAATCGGGCTACTCGATCAGGTCAGTTGATGATTGTTGATAGCACAGCCGCAGGGCAACTAAAACTGTTAAAATGAATCATTTACGTGTCCTGGGTCTGCCGGGTCCGTGAACAGCACTAACCGGCGATAAGGACGACCCGATGGCGCCAGAGATTACCCCGGACGACTGCCCCTGTGGCAGCCGTCAACCGTACAGTACTTGTTGCGAGCCATGCCATCAGGGCAAACCGGCATCCTCACCGGAAGCCCTTATGCGATCTCGCTACAGCGCGTTTGTACTGAATCTGACGGACTATCTGAAAGCCACATGGCACACCAGCACCCGGCCTCAAGACCTTGATCTGACCGAGGCGCCGAAGTGGGTGTCGCTGCAGGTACTGTCGTCAGAGGAAGGTGAACATGAAGGCACGGTGCACTTTCGCGCCCTTTACCGGGCAGGCGGCGGCTGGGGGTATCTGGAAGAGAACTCCCGCTTCGTCCGCGACGATGAGCGCTGGTACTACGTGTCCGGCGATACCCGCGAAGGGACCCTCAAGCCTGGCCGGAACGAATCCTGCCCCTGCGGAAGTGGCAGAAAATACAAGGCCTGTTGTCTGTGAAACATGCTACGCCTGATGCAGCAAAAGGCGTGGGTTTCGGCCTGGCCGCCTATACCTTGTGGGGCTGTTTCCCCATTTACTTCGCGCTTTTCGAGGGTGTGCCCTCTTACGAGGTGCTGGTTCACCGGATCGTCTGGTCCTGTGTTTTTCTCGCCATCGTGGTGAGTTTCCTGGGGCGCTGGAAACCCATCACTGCTGCGTTGGCACGCCCTAAAAAGCTTGGTTTCGTATTCGGCTGTGCGGTATTCATTGCGCTGAACTGGGGGGTCTATATCTATGCCGTGGAAACCCGTCATGTGCTCCAGGCGAGCCTGGGGTATTTCCTCACGCCCCTGGTGAACGTCGGTCTGGGCATGCTGGTGCTGCGGGAGAGCATTACCCGACTGCAAATTGTGGCGGTTGCATTGGCGACCATCGCCATCCTTTATCAGCTTTTTCTGTTGGGCGTGGTGCCCTGGATCACCCTGGTACTTGCGTTCAGTTTCGGAACCTATGGCCTGCTTCGAAAGCAGGTGGAGCTGGATGGTCTTTCGGGCCTGTTTGTTGAGACGCTGCTTCTGTTACCGGTCGGTCTGCTGGCTCTCGGGTTTCTGGGCTCGGCCGGAGAATCCCATTTCAATGACAACATCACCATTGCCTTGCTTTTGATGTCCAGCGGTATCGTCACCGCCATCCCCCTGTTGTTCTTCGCCGGTGCGGCCCGCCGGCTACGCCTGGCAACCGTGGGCTTTTTGATGTACATCAACCCCACGCTGCAGTTCTTCATCGCGCTGTTTGTGTTTGATGAACCCATGAGTGGGGAGAAGCTGGCGAGCTTCGTGATGATCTGGGTGGCGCTGGGGCTTTATTCCTGGTCGGCCTGGATAGGGCGTGGGATGAATCCCACCCCCAAATAGTGGGTTGTCAGGCAATACCGCCGAGGGTCAGTATGTCAGCCCGTACGCGATGTTTCTCCACGGCAAGGTCTGAAATCAGCGTGTTCAGGCCCGCCACGGGCGCCAGCATGTCCGGCTCCGTGGCAATGCTGTTGCGAAAGGCCAGCAGCATGTCAATCTGCACGTGCAGGTCCTGAAAGTCTCCGAACCGTTGTTGTCGATGTTTTAATGGCCTGAGCCTGTCGTGAAACGCCGGTTTGTTCAACTCGGCCAGGTAGCGTATGCGTTTCAGCCGTTTGCGCAGGTCGTGAAAGTGATCGTCCGGGGACTGTTCGTTCAGTTGCCGCGCCACGGCGTCGTGCTTGTGTATGTGCTTTTTCAGGGCTTTGTGGATGTCTTCGATAGCCAGTTTCCGGGTTATCTTCTTCAAGTGGCGGGAGGTGATAAGCTGGTACCACTCATCCATGTCTTTGCGGTATTGGCCGCTGCTCAGGCGTTTGGTCAGCTCCTGGTGTTCAATGTCTGCCAGGTTGGCAAAATAGCTGCGGGCGCCGGAGCTCACCAGGGCCAACCGGGTATCTTCCTCCAGTGGCCATTGCGCCAGGTCACCCAGTAACACGTGAAGGTCTCTGAGCCGGCTGGTGGCTTGGCCATGCCGTTTCAGACTCTTGACGGCCTTGCGTAAATCGCTGTCACCACTGATGTCGACAACTGCTTCGGCGATGGCCCGGCTGCGGCGAATGGCAATACGGTACTGATGCAGAAACTCGTCGTCGTACCCCTGCAATACGCCCGGTTCCAGATCCCTGATGCGTTGATACTGGTGTAACAGCGATTCCGGGATGTGCCATGCCAGCGGAGAGTGCTCGTCGATACGGATTTTCGTCCGTTTGCGATGAAACTGCTCATAGCTGACGTCTTTGGGCGTCAGGAACCGTTCAAGCCGGCCCCTGTTCTTGCCGATCTCGCGCCAGTGCTCTATGGGCAGGGTGATGTGCATGTAGCTGCACGTGGGGAAGGTGTCGGGTGCGTGCTTCAGCAGTAAGCCTGCCAGATCCTCCAGCGCAGGGTTGTGGCCAATCAGGGTAATGCTGTCTTCGTTCCGGTCGCGCAGCCAGTCGAGCACGACCTCATGGTTAAACGTGTATAGAACAGGCGCCAGTTTGACGGCGTGTTGATGGTTGCTCGGGATCAGGCCTTCCAGGGTTTGTTGCGCGCGGGTGGCATTGCTGCAGTAGACCGTTCCATCGAACGCCCCGTCCGCACGGATTGCCCTGCCCATGGGGGCAAGCTGTTTCAGGCCCCGGTTGTTGAGGGGGCGCTGGTGATCACGAAGGCCATCATCGGCCCAGCTGGATTTGGCGTGGCGAATCAAATAGAGGTGTTTCATCCGTGCCCCTGAAACTGGTTTTATTGGGCCAGGTTTGATGAATCGGACGTTTGGGGCTAGACCTTTAGTCTAACGCTGGTTCAAGTCCATCCGCTACCGGCCGTTAAGACTTTTAACAATAAAAGCAAATGCATGAATGAGTTGTGGCAGTGTCGCAGCTTTACACCCCGAAGTCGCACACACCGGTATTACAAACTGGAACACACCCTGGGTGCCCGGTTGTGGATAATTACGCTGAACATTTGATCTCATACGGAGAACTTCTTGATGACATTGCTGAGCCGGTTACGCATTCGTTCCCGTCTTCTGCTGGGCGTTCTGATCCCGGTAGTAATAACGGCGGCAACCCTTGCCTGGATTACGGTCGCCCAGATCAAAAGCGGTGGTGAGGCTGAGCTTGAGCGCCTTGAAGCAAGTTTGCTTGAGGCACGAAAGGAAGGTGTAAAGAACCTTGTGGATACTGCGCGCTCTCTGGTTTTGAACGCCAAGAACAATCCGGATCTTTCGGATCGCGAAGCGAAGGAGGAAGCACGGAAGCGTCTGCGTTCAATCAGGTACGAGGGCGGAAACTATGTTTTCGCATATGCTCGCGACCTGGAAAATCTGGCCTACGCCCCCGACCCTTCTCGCGAAGGCCCCACAACCAATCCAGACGTGCAGAAACTGGTTCGGTCACTGTTCAATGCGGCCGAGGATGGTGGTTTTTTCGGTTACGACTGGCCCAATCCAGAGTCAGGCGAGGTAGAACCAAAGGTGTCTTATTCAACGATTATTCCAGATTGGGACTGGATGATTGGCACTGGCGTTTATGTCACTGACATTGACCGGGTTGTTTCTGCCGCTCGCGCGGATATTGAAGCGGAGATAGCCGAAACCCTCGGTTTTATCGTTCTGGTTACGGTGGTTGTGGTGATTATCGCACTGCTCATCGGCATGTTTGTCGGCCGTACGGTAACGAAGCCGCTGAACACCGTTATTGCCATGATGAAGGACATCGCCGAGGGTGAGGGCGACCTCCGCCACCGTCTGCCGGACGAAGGAAACGACGAACTCGCCGAGCTTGGGCGTCGCTTCAACGCCTTCGTGGTGAAAATCCAGGACACCATCCGCGATGTCGGCGCGACCACTGACCAGGTTGCCTCGGCCGCGGAAGAGCTCAGCCGTGTTGCCAATGAAACCCGTGCGTCGGTACAGGAGCAGGGTTCGGAAACCGATCAGATTGCCTCCGCCATTAATGAGATGGCGGCCACGATCCAGCAGATTTCCGGCAATGCCAACTCGGTGGAAAGCGCCGCCTCTGACGCCGACAGGCTTGCACGGGATGGCGGCGAGACCATTGCCAACGCACAGGCGTCCGTCAATCAGTTGTCGGAGGAGATTGAGTCCAGCTCTGGCCGTATCAGTAATCTGGCTGAGAAAACCGACGAGATTACCCAGGTGCTGGACGTCATCCACGCCGTCACTGACCAGACCAACCTGCTGGCCCTCAACGCAGCCATTGAGGCCGCCCGGGCCGGTGAGCATGGCCGTGGTTTCTCGGTGGTTGCCGATGAAGTCCGCCAGCTGGCCAAACGCAGTGCGGAATCCGCTGATCAGATTCGCGGTATGATTGACGGCTTCGTGACCGAGTCCCGCGCAGCGGTGGAGCGGATGGATGCGTCCCGCCAACGCTCCAGCGAAACGGTTGAGCGCATTAACCACGCCACTGACGCCCTGCGCACCATTGAGAAGTCTGTGGGCCATATTCATGATCAGGTGACCCAGATTGCCACCGCGGCGGAACAGCAAAGCCAGGTGGCCGAGGAAATCAACCAGAACGTGGTGCGCATCGTGGACGCGGCGCAGCGTAGCGATACTGGTGTGAACCAGACCAACGAGGCGAGCCACGAGTTGGCGCGGCTTGGTGAGAGTCTGCGTGAGCTGGTAGGCCAGTTCAAGGTATAGAACCGTTGCTTCTGGTCGGTCGACGATTGGCGTCAGCCGGCCAGCAAGCTATGATGTGGGCGATCTGATCCGACCACTACAAAAAACGGAACCTGACCTCGCTATGACTATTCGCAAATCTTTCATGACCGTCCTGGCATTGGTGTTCGCGCTGGCAAGCGCGTCGCTGTCGGCCCAGGAAACCTATACGCTTCGCCTCGCAGAAACCTGGGGGCCCAACTCTCCGATTCTGGGTGAAACAACGCGCCACATGGCCTCGATGGCTGAGAAGATGTCGGGCGGCCGCCTGCAGTTCCGCATTGACTCATCCAACAAGCACAAGGCGCCATTCGGTATTTTCGATATGGTGAAGGCGGGCCAGTACGATATGGGGCATACCGCCTCGTATTACTACAAAGGCTCGATTCCCAATGCCATGTATTTCACCACCGTTCCCTTCGGGATGATTGCACCTGAACAATACGCCTGGTTTTACTACGGTGGCGGCATGGAATTGATGGAAAAGGTATATCGTCCCCATGGCTTGCTGTCGTTCCCCGGTGGCAATACCGGCAACCAGATGGGTGGCTGGTTCCGCGAGGAAATCAACAGTGTTGAGGACCTCCAGGGTTTGAAAATGCGCACACCCGGGTTCGCCGGCGAAGTGATGTCCGAAGTGGGCGTTGCGGTGACCAACATCCCTCCCGGGGAGCTCTACAGCGCGCTGGAGCGAGGCACGATTGACGCTCTGGAGTGGGTCGGCCCGGCACTGGATTTTCAGATGGGCTTCCATCAGATCGCAAAGTACTACTACTCCGGCTGGCAGGAGCCTGGCGCTGAAGTTCAGTTCCTGATTAACGAGAAAACCTGGAACAAGCTTCCCGAAGAGCTCCAGGAAGTACTGCGGGTGGCTATGCGGACCGCCGCCTACGACATGTACATCCAGAGCATGCATGAAAGTGGCGTGGCCTGGGATCGTATGAAGGAAGACTATCCGGATGTCACCCATAAAACCTTCCCGCCAGAGGTCATTGAAGCGCTTCGTGATGCCACAGAGAAGCTGTTGGCCGAAGAGGCGGAGAAGGATGAACTGGCACGGGAAATCATCACTTCCCAGCAGGATTATCTGAAGCAGGTTCGTCAGTGGACCAACATTTCCGATAAGGCCTATCTGAACAGCGTTTCGGGTGAATGAAAGAGACGCTTCTCTCGTTGAAAAACGTCTCCAAGGCGTTTGACGACAAAACCGTGTTGAACTCGCTGGACCTGGACATCCTGGACGGCGAGTTCATCACCCTTCTGGGGCCGTCGGGTTGCGGCAAAACCACCCTGCTGCGCCTGATGGCGGGTTTTGAGCAGCCAGACACCGGGGCAGTCAGCCTGTCTGGCCATGACATTACCCATGCCGCCCCCGAACACCGCCCCCTGAATACCGTGTTCCAGAACTACGCGTTGTTTCCCCATATGTCGGTGTACGACAACGTCGCCTATGGCCTGAAGATGGAGAAACGGCCCAGGGACGAAATTCGCCAGCGCGTGGATGAAGTGCTTGCCATGGTGCAACTGCAGGATTTCGCCCGCCGCAAACCGCATCAACTCTCTGGTGGACAGCAGCAACGGGTGGCCATTGCCCGTGCCGTGGTCAAGCGTCCGCAACTTCTGTTGCTGGATGAGCCTCTGTCTGCGCTTGACTACAAGTTGCGCCGGACCATGCAGGTGGAGTTGAAGCGACTGCAACGGGAACTGGGCATCACGTTTGTATTCGTGACCCACGATCAGGAAGAAGCCCTGTCGATGTCGGATCGGGTGGTGGTCCTGAAAGACGGCGCGATTCAACAGCTGGGTACGCCCCGGGAAATCTATGAGCGGCCCGCCAATCTCTTTACGGCGCGCTTCGTTGGGGAGACCAACCTCTTTCCGGGATATCTGACCTCGGTTGAAGATACTGGCATTACCCTGGATATCCTGGGCCTGAGCCGTACCCTTCAGAAGCCCGGGTTTACGCTGCGCAAAGGTGAGCAGGTGAATGTCCTGCTGCGTCCGGAGGATATTCGTGTGCTGGCTCCTGAAGACGAAAAGGGTCTGGCCGGCAGGATTGTGGAGCGAAACTACAAGGGCAGCACGCTGGACTCAGTGATTCATCTTGAGGACGGTACTGAAGTGCTGGCCAGTGAGTTTTTTGATGAGGACGATCCTGCCTTTGACTATAAACTGGGCGAGCCCGTGCGGGTCAGTTGGGTCGACGGCTGGGAATGGTTGTTGCCGGTTGAACTGGAGCCCGTCAACAACGACACAGAAGAAGGGCTGAGTACGAATGCATAGGGTGTTACAGCAGCCCTTCAAAACCGCAGTGCTGATTCTGGTCTGGGGCTGGTTGTTGCTTCTTGTGCTCACCCCGAACCTACTGGTGGTGGGTGCCAGTGTGATGACACGAGACCCCGGCACCTTCCTCTCGTTGCCGCTGAACCTGGACAGTTACCGGCAGTTGTTCGACCCGCTGTACCTGGACGTGTTCCTGAACTCCCTCTACATGGCCGGCATGACGACCGTCTTCTGCCTGCTGATAGGATATCCCTTTGCCTGGGCATTATCGGGCCTGGGCAAACAGCGCCAGATGCTGCTGATTTTCCTGTTGATTGTGCCTTTCTGGACCAATTCCCTGGTGCGCACCTACGCCCTGAAACTGCTGCTGGCCACCAACGGCCTGATCAACAATGCACTCATGGGGTTGGGGCTGATCGACGAGCCGCTGAGAATGCTCTACACCGAAGGTGCTGTGATCATCGGGTTGGTATACCTGCTGCTGCCGTTCATGATCCTGCCTCTGTACTCCGTGTTCGATGACCTGAGGAAAGAGCTGCTGATGGCCTCGCACGACCTGGGAGCGGGCAAGCTTTCGACGTTCCTGCACGTGACGATACCCCTGACCTTGCCGGGCGTGCTGGCGGGCGTGATGCTGGTGCTGTTGCCCGCCATGGGCCTGTTCTTCGTGGCGGACATACTGGGTGGTTCCCGCAATCTGCTGGTCGGCAATGTCATCAAGAACCAGTTTCTGGACGCCCGTGACTGGCCCTTCGGTGCCGCCGCCAGCATTCTGTTGACGGTTGCCATGGCTGTCCTGCTGTTTGCGCACCGGCTCAGCCAGCGGCGGCTCGGTGAGGAGGCCAGGGCATGAATCGCTGGCTGCCGAAAACCTATCTCACCCTGGTGTATGTGTTGCTCTACCTGCCGATCCTGGTGCTGGTGGTGTTTTCGTTTAACAGTTCCCGCACCGGTTACCGCTGGGGCGGGCTCAGTCTGCAATGGTACGAGTCGCTGTTCAATAACCACGCCATGGTCCAGGCCATGTGGAATTCCCTCTGGCTGGCACTGGCGGCGGCCACGGTATCGACCATTATTGGCGCGCTGACAGCGTTGGCTCTTCACCGGTATCGCTTTCGTGGCAAGCGTGTGCTGCGCGGGATGCTGTTTGTGGTGATGATGTCGCCCGAGATTGTATTGGCCATCTCTTTGCTGGCGTTGTTCCTGTTGGTGGGCCTGCAACTGGGGTTTGTCTCTCTTCTGCTGGCCCACGTTACCTTCTGCCTGCCATTTGTGGTGATCACCGTAATGGCACGATTGAGCGGGTTCGATGAAAGCCTGCCCGAAGCGGCGCGGGATTTGGGCGCCAATGATTTCACCATGACCCTCACGGTACTGATTCCGGTAATCATGCCAGCATTGCTGGCTGGATGGCTGTTGGGCTTCACCCTGTCACTGGACGATGTGGTGGTGAGCACCTTTGTGAGTGGTCCCAGCTATGAAATTCTGCCACTTCGCATCTACTCTATGGTGCGTGTGGGCCTTAAGCCGGAAGTGAATGCCCTGGGCACCCTGCTGCTGGTGTTTTCCCTGGCAATGTTGATGCTGTCCCAATGGATACTGACAAGGAGCAAACGATGAAGAAACTGGCGTTGGCGGGCCTGATGGCTGCAACCCTGACCGGATGCAGCTCGCAGGAAGAGCCGCAGGTACTGAACCTCTACAACTGGTCTGAGTACATGCCCCAGGAGGTATTGGACCGCTTTGAGGAGGAAACCGGTATCCAGGTGGTCTACACCACCTATGACAGCAATGAGGCTATGTATGCGCGGCTGAAACTTCTGGATGACAGCGGCCAGTACGATCTTGCGCTGCCCTCCACCTATTACGTCAACAAAATGCGTGAGGAAGGGCTGCTGGAAAAGATCAACCACGAGAAACTGGAAGGCTTCGAAAAGCTCGACCCCGAGCTGACGAACCTGGATATCGACCCTGAAAACCAATACAGCGTTCCCTACCTCTGGGGCACCACAGGGCTGGCCTACGATGCCAATGATGTTGAGGGCGAAGAGGTAACGGCCTGGTCGGATCTGTGGGACGAGAAATACGAAGGCCGCGTGATGCTCACCAACGACATGCGCGAGGTGTTCCACATCGGGCTGAGAGTGCTCGGATACTCTGGCAACAGCACCGATCCCGAAGAGATCGAGGCGGCTTATGACAAGCTGACCGAACTGATGCCTGCGGTGCGTACCTTCAACTCGGATGCACCGCGAATGCCCTATCTTGAAGGCGAGACCGACATCGGCATGATCTGGAATGGTGAAGCCGTGATGGGTGAGGAGGACATGCCGTCCCTTGAATACGTCTATCCGGAAGAGGGCATCATTGTCTGGCTCGACAGCTTTGTGATTCCCAAGAACGCCGAGAATGCAGACGCTGCCCATCAATTCATCAGTTTTGTCATGCGGCCGGAAATCTCCGCGCTGATCAGTGAAGACATCGGCTATGCCACGCCCAACCTTGCGGCCCGCGAATTGTTGAGCGATGAAGTGGCCAACGACCGCACCAGCTACCCGACACCGGAAGACCTGACCAACGCCGAGTTCCAGAAGGACGTGGGTGACGATGCCATGCAGGTCTATACCAAATACTGGGAAATGCTGAAGTCCGGGCAGTAAACCCGCAAACGGCTTGATCCGCCCCGGAAATCAGATCTCCGGGGCGATAAAGTCAGGCGCGATACCAGACTGCGCGATGCAGCGCGGTATATCCATACCCTGCAGGGAGCCCTCGGCCGTAACCAGCAGGGTTTTCATGCCGGCGTTCTGCCCGCCCAGGATGTCCGTATGAAGGGTGTCGCCCACCATGAGTATCTGCCCCGGCGGCACGTCCGCGAAGCGCTCAAGCACAGCCTGGAAAGCAGGTGCATAGGGCTTGCCGTAGAACTGCGGTTGGACACCGCTGGCCTGCCGCGCCCGGTGGGCGAAGAATCCGGGTTCCAGCGTCAGGCAGTCGCCGCGGGGGGCCACCAGATCTGGATTGGCGATTTCCAGTGGCCTCGGCCGTTCTGTCAGTGTGGCCTCCAGTGCCGCCTGCATCTCCTCGTTCCAATCCTCGCTGCTGAGCATGATCAGGCCGTCATAGCTATCCAGTTTTCGTTTCAGTTGCTCCGTGACGGGGGGCCGCACCGGTTGCCAGTCTAGCGGCAGCGTGTCCGGTTCGGAATTCTCCGGGGCAATGACACCCCATAGCCCTTCGCGTCCCCGGTCGGACAGAGACTGCTCCAACAACCAGCGGCTGGAGATCAACTGTTCCGGCGTGATGTCGAACCCCATGCGCCGATACTTCTCCACCAGTTTGGCGTGGCTGGCGGTAGCCGCGTTGGAGAGAATCTGGACGTGTTTGCCCATTCGTTGCAGCTCGCGAAACCGTTGAATGGCTGCGGGGAAGGCCCTGGGTCCGGCATTCAGTACCCCAAAGGCATCGAACACGTATACCTGGAACCGGTCCGCCAGCGGCGCCATATCCTCCAGCGTGACTGGTCCAGGCTGTTCTGAGGTCGGCAGGCCCGCAGGCAGCCAGCGACGGATCTGCTCATACTGGTGGAAAGCCCAGGCTGGAGTGGGTGTTATGCCATTAAACGAGATGGGGTGGGTATCGATCATTGGCCTAGAGTACCGCTTGGCGCACCCTCGCGGAAACCCATTCCGAGGCCACCACCGTGACCAGTATCACCACGAAAATCATGGTGACCTGATTCCACGCCAGGGTGCTCAGGGATGCTTGCAGCTGCAGGCCGAGCCCGCCCGCGCCCACCAGCCCAAGGATGGTGGATTCGCGGATGTTGATGTCCCAGCGAAAAACACTGATGCCCCAGAAGGCGGGCAGGATCTGCGGCACAATCGCATAGTCAATGACCTGCGCTCCGGAGGCTCCGGTGGCGCGCACCGCCTCAACCTGTTTGACGTCGATTTCCTCAATGGCTTCGTACAGAAGCTTTGCGACGAACCCGATGGAGCGCAGTCCGATAGCGACAATACCCGACAATAGACCAGGACCGATTATGGCTACCAGCAACAGCGCCCATATCAGCGAGTTGATGGAGCGGGAGGAGACGATGATGAGCAGTGCCACTGGCCGCACGAAACGACGGCTGGGCGTGGTGTTGCTGGCGGCCAGAAAGGCTACTGGGATGGCGATAATCACACCGATAATCGTGCCCAGGGTTGCGATATTGAGAGTGTCCCACAGTGGCGTCCAGAGTTGGTTCACGTAGCTCCATGCGGGTGGAAACATCCGTTCACCAATATCGGCGGCCTGGTCCGGTGCGTCCGATACGAAAGCCCAAATGGTATTCCGGTTCATCAACTCCCAGCAGAATACCGTCAGGGCCACCAGCCAAAACCATCCGATCCATCGCGCCAGTTGCTGTTTACCGGAATGGAACTGCCAGTCTGCGTGGTGTCGTGCGCTCACGTCTATCACTGGACCCACCTGCGGATATGTGAAGAGGAATACTCAACCGCCAGTACAATGGCGATGATGATAATCAGGATGGCGCCAGCGGAGTCGTATTCGTAACGATCAATGGCGGTGTTGAGGGTGGCGCCTATGCCTCCGGCCCCGACAATGCCGATCACCGCTGACTCTCGGAAGTTGATATCCAGACGGTACAGGGACAAACCCACAAGGCGGGGCATCACCTG
Organism: Marinobacter sp. Hex_13; assembly: GCF_001566815.1. Classification (NCBI taxonomy): domain Bacteria; kingdom Pseudomonadati; phylum Pseudomonadota; class Gammaproteobacteria; order Pseudomonadales; family Marinobacteraceae; genus Marinobacter; species Marinobacter sp. Hex_13. Next base: position 36,117 of record NZ_LSMM01000043.1, on the reverse strand, counting down.
GGGCTGCACCGCGTAGTTAACCACTTGCCACCAGCCTGCGCCGGTAGCGCGGATCGCCTCAATCTGGTTGCGATCGCAGGCCTCGATATCTTCGGCCAACAGCTTTGATAGAAAGCCGATGGTGGCAAACGCCAGGGTGAGGAAGCCGGCAAAGGGGCCAAATCCGAACATTGCCACCAGCAGGATGGCGATGATCACCTCCTGGAAGGAACGGGATAGGGTAATAATGGCCCGGCAGGCGAGGTAAACGGGTGCAGGCGCCAGGTTGCGGGCAGCGCCTATGCCGATGGGCACCGAGATCAGGATGCCTGCGACTGTAGAAGTAACCGTCATGGTCAGGCTTTCGATCAGCCCTGCCCGGATATCGGTCCAACGAGACGTGAAATCGGGTACAAGGAAGCCTTCCACAAATCGCCAGCCGCGCTCAAGGCCATCGTACACCCGCATCCAGTTGACCTCGACGCTTTGCAGGGCCAGTGCCAGATAGACAATCGCGCCAAGGTAGAATGCCCGTCGCCAGAGCGGGTTTTTCAGCAGAACGGGCGGGCGTCTCCAGGTAGAGGGCGTGGCGTTGGACAAAACTAGACACCCTCCGCCAGATCAACGGCTGGGGATGCCCTGTCGTTGTCTTCATCTGTTTGGTCCTTGCGTACCTGGGCCCAGTCTTCCTCACCATAGATGCGTGTTAGCACGTCGTCCGTCAGCTCTTCCGGTTTGCCGTCAAACACCACCTCGCCTGCGCGCAGGCCGATGATACGGTCGGAGAACTGCTGGGCCAGCATGACATCGTGGATATTGATGATCGCGGGCAGGTTGCGTTCCCGGCAAACCGTCTGGATCAAGCGCATGATCTGACGGGAGGTTTTGGGGTCCAGGGAGGCGGTGGGTTCATCCACCAGAAGCAGCTCCGGGTTCTGCTCCAGCGCCCGTGCGATTCCCACACGCTGTCGCTGGCCGCCCGACAGGGCATCCGCGCGCTTATTGTAGTGCTCTGCCAGGCCGACTTTTTCCAGCAACGAAAAGGCCAGGGCAATGTCCTCGCGATTGAAACGGCGCAAAAACGACCGCCATCCGGCCACGTAGCCCAGTCTCCCCGACAGGACGTTCTCCATCACGGTCAGTCGTTCCACCAGGGCGTACTCCTGGAAAATCATACCGATACGCCTTCTGGCTTTGCGCAACGCCCGGTCGCGGAGGGTTGTCAGTTCGGTATCGCCCAGGACGACTGAGCCCCGGGACGGTTCAACCAGCCGGTTGATGCAGCGGATCAGTGTGGATTTTCCCGCACCGGACGGGCCGATCAGGCCAACGACCTGCCCTGCCGGCACGGTAAAGCCGATGTCGGTCAAGGCCTGGTCGCCGGTGCGGTAGGTTTTCGAAAGGTGTTTGAGTTCGAGCACAGTAACCTGCCGTGGCCGGATTAACGGCAGTTGTATTCAACGCCGTTGGCATCGTCGATCTTGCGGATCACTTCCCAGTGTTCCTTGAAGGTGATGGGAATGAACTGTGCCTCGCCGGATTTGGAGAACTCTTCTTCCAGTTCGGAGCCTTTCCAGTCGAAGGTAAAGAAGGCTTCCTGGATCTGTTCCTGGAGCTCCGGTTTCAGGTTATGGGCAATGCCGTAGCCGGTGGTCGGGAAGGTTTGTGATTTGTAGACGCTGACGATCTGTTCGTCACTCACGACATCCCGTTGCAACATTCGGTTGAGTACCGAATTGGCAATCGCCGCGGCCTGGTAGTCTTTATTGGCGACGCCAAGAATGGAGTTATCGTGTTTGCCTGAGAACACTGGCTCAAAGTCCTGGTCAGGAACCATGTTGTAGTCGGCCTTGAGAATGGCTGACGGCGCTTTGAAGCCGGAGTTGGAGGTCTGGGAGGTGAACGCCAGCTCTCCCCCGCGAATGTCTTCCACCTTTTCAACACCAGAGCCCGGGTAGGTGATGATTTCCATCTCGTATCCGAAGGAGCCATCGGCGGCAGCCATCATGGTGAATGGACGGAATCCAGCGCAGGCAACGGCCAGGGGGTTGGAACCGGTGTTGAAGCCGGCAATGTGAAGGCGACCCGCACGCATCGCTTCAATCTGGGCGGCGTTGGACTGAACCGGGAAGAACTGCACCTGCTTGCCGGTGATGTCCGACAGGTGGTCCAGGAAACCGGACCACACCTCACGATAGACCGCTGGATCTTCAACCGGTGTATAGGCAAATACGAGGGTGGACGGGTCGGTCTGCTTTTCGGTCTGTTCCGGGATGTCGGCAACAAGGTCGCCATCACGATCCTGGTATCGTGAATCCAGTTTGAAGGCGCTGTGGGCAGCGACGGGCAGGAGTATTGAGGCAATGGTGATAGCAGCAATGGTACGGTTCATGAGGCAGTTCCTTGTGTCCTGTTGATGACGTGAATATGACACTACGGAAACTGTGTGATGGTTTTGTGACAGGTAGAACGGGCAAAAACGCGAAAGCGTTGCTATGGCTTCAGTTAGCACTTGTTTTTATGGCGCGCCTGAGCGAGTTTAACTCCATAGATGTTGTATAATTGCACTACTGTACTATTTGGCGACAGGCAAGCCCACTGTATGCAGATGTTGTACTCCCTAAACGCCGTAAGGCTGATGCTCCTGATCGCTTTGAGCTTTTTGGTGCCTTCGGCGGCGTATGCGGCAGTGGACCTGGACGAGGGATGGGAATATCGGTGGGGCGATTCTCCATTGACCGAGGAGGGGGTGCCGGAGTGGACTCTGGGTCAGGCCCCCTGGCAATGGAACGCTATCAGCTTTCCATCCAACCCGCCTGGTCGCAACGGACAAGAACATGTGTGGTATCGCATCACCCTTCCGGAGGGCGAGTGGCAGGAGCCGGTTCTGTATATCTACAGTGTCGATCTGATTGTCCAGGTCTGGCTCGACGGCGAGAACATCTACCAGTACGGCACGTTTGATGATCAGGGCCGGGGGCGTTTTGAAGGTTGGCCCTGGCACGCGATTCCGCTGCCTGAAGAGTTTGCGGGTACGCCGATCTACTTTCGCATTTTCTCTGATTACACCGACATTGGTCTGTGGGGTGAAGTCTCCATTATGGAGCAGCCGGCCCTGACCCTGTTTATCGTGAAAAACTCCCTCGAAGCCCTGGTCATTTCCGGCTTTTCAGCCCTGATTGCCCTGCTAGCGATGATCTTTGCCCTGTTGCAAACGGAAAAGAAGAGTTTCGGCAGCATTGCCCTGTTCTCTTTGTCGTCCGCTGTTCTGCTTCTGTCCGACAGCCAGGCCAGTCAGTTGATCTGGAACCTGCCGATGATGTGGGACTATCTGGCCGCTGGTTCCTACTACATGCTGCCGGTGGCCATGGCATTGTTGCTGGAGCAGTGGTTCAGTGATCGCCGGCCCTGGTTGATTAATCTGGTCTGGAAGATTCACCTTGTCTACGCGGTGGTGGCGATAGGGCTGGCATTAATGGGTGTGGTTGACCTGTCATCAACGTACCCGCCGTTTGATGCGCTGCTGTTAGCGTCCCTTGCAACCGTCACGGTCGTTGTCGTAAAGCGGTTCAGACAACTGAAGATTGAACAGCAGATCATCCTCGCCGCTTATGGCGTGTTCTGCAGCTTGTTGGTGGTGGATATGGCCGTTGCCCACGGCGTCCTGCCCTGGGGGCGGGTACCGGTCAGTTGGGGAACGCTGGTCTTCTCGCTGGCCGTAGTGATGATTTCCCTCTGGCATTATGCACGAACCCAACAGGCGCTCCATCGGTTGAACCTGTCGCTGGAGCAGCAGGTAACAGAGCGAACCCAGAAGGCGGAATCGTTGGCTCGCCGTGAGCAGGCCAGGGTGAGGCTGCTCACGTTCGAGAATGAAAAAACCCGTGTTCTGAACGACATCAACGGGGAACTGCAGGATTGCATCAGCCTCAACCAGACGTTCCATATCCTGGCGCGACGACTTCCTGACCTGTGCAGTCCTCTGCGGGGAAGGCTATATCAGCGTGTGGAAAACGGCAGCGCCTATGAACTGTTGACTCGCTGGGGGTATGCAGGGGAACCGGAATCACCATTACGCATCGAAACTCCTGAGGGCCCGCCGCCCCATAGCCAGATACCGGCCCGCCATGTTCAGGACCTGGATCAGTCCTGGTCCGGGTGGCAGAAGGACGAGGATGAGTCATTGTGTTTGTGGATCAATCTGCAGTCGGCAACCGAGGGGGCGGTGACAATGGCGCTGTTGTTTGTGGAAGTGCCGGACGAGTTTGCGGCTGACGGCACGGATTACGGCGTGGCCCGCTTGTTCCAGACGTTAAGTCAGGGGGTGCAGAAAATCGGTATCGCGCTCTCAAGCATCAGCTTGCGGGAGGAACTGCAGAAATACTCGTATGAGGATGCGCTCACCGGCCTGAAGAATCGCCGTTATTTTGATCAGCTTCTGGAGCACGAGTCGGCGGTGGCCTTGCGTGGTGACCAGCCGCTGTCACTGCTGATGGTGGATATCGATCATTTCAAACGCTTTAACGACACTCATGGCCACGAAGCCGGCGATTCCGCTCTGAAAGCCGTGGCCGGTGTGTTGGCGCGGCATTTCCGCGACAGCGATGTGGTCTGTCGTTTTGGAGGCGAGGAGTTTGTCATCATCATGGCTGGCTCCACCGCAAAAGCCGCTTACGATAAGGCGCGAGAACTGGCCCATGCCGTCCGTGCCATGCCGGTGGAACATGGTGGCTTTGAGTTGGGCCATGTAACCATATCGGTGGGGGTGTCCAGCTGGCCCGAGTGCAGCGATTCCCCAGACAGCTTGCTGGGACTTGCCGACCGGGCCCTTTACCGCGCCAAGGAGGCGGGCAGGGACCGGGTAGAAATTTCATAGGCGCCGGAACGGGTACTAATGCCAGATGTTGCCGTCGATCTTTTCGTGCAGCTCAGGGTAGTCTTTTGATTTGAAGTGGGGTACCTCGCCCTGTTTGCGCTGGGCAAGATAGTCTTTTGTCAGCTTCACCACCGTACCTGAAAGCATGACAATGGCAATCAGGTTGATGGTTGCCATCAGACCCATGGATGCGTCAGCGGCGTTGAAAACAGTCACCACCGCCTCGTAACTGCCCCATACAACCATCCCCAGGACGGCAGAGCGAAGCAGTGTAATGGCGATGGTACTGTCACCGCCAAGGTGAATCAGGGCATTCTCTGCGTAGGTGTAGTTGGCGACAATGGACGTGAATGCAAAGAACAGGATGGCAATGGCGATGAAATAGGCGCCAGACTCGCCAATGTGGCTTTGCATGGCATCCTGGGTAAGCTGGGTTCCGGTAATGCCGGAGCCCGGTTCCATGACGCCGGAGAGCAAAATCATCACTGCTGTTGCGGTGCAGATAATGATGGTGTCGACAAACACGCCAAACGCCTGCACCAATCCCTGGGATGACGGGTGGTGGGGCGCTGGTGTGGCCGTTGCCGCAATGTTGGGCGCCGAGCCCATGCCGGCCTCGTTGGAGAACAGCCCGCGCTTGATACCATTGAGCATGGCGGCGGTAATGGAACCCGCTGCGCCGCCGGCGGCTTCTTCCAGCCCGAAGGCGCTCTTTACGATGGTCATCAGCACGCCCGGCACTTCAGTGATGTTAATGGCCATAATCACCAGAGCAATAAGCACATAGAGACCCGCCATCAGCGGCACTACCAGTTCTGCGAACCGGACGATGGAGCGCAGGCCACCAAAGATGACAATGCCCGCGAGAACAGCGATCACAATGCCAACCCAAATCTTGGGCACTCCAAAGGCACCCTGCATGGCATCGGCAATGGAATTTGCCTGAACAGCGTTGAAGACCAGTCCGAAGGACAGGATCAGGCAGACGGCAAAAATACTGCCCGCCCACGGCGCCTTCAGGCCCTTGGTTATGTAGACCGCAGGCCCACCCCGATACTGGCCTTTGCCATCACGTACCTTGTAGAGCTGTGCCAGCGTGCTCTCCGCGTAGCCGGTTGCCATGCCGACCAGGGCGACCATCCACATCCAGAAGATGGCGCCAGCACCGCCAAGATACAGGGCCACCGCGACACCGGCGAGGTTGCCGGTGCCCACGCGAGAGGCAAGGCTGGTGCATAGGGCCTGGAACGGCGATATACCGTGGACATCGCTGTCACGGGAGCCACGAATGGCGCGGATCATTTCCCCAAAATTGAGGAATTGCAGAAAACCCAGACGGATGGTGAAAAAGACACCAACGCCCAGCAGGCCGTAGACCAGAACGTAGCCCCACAGAATGGAGTTCAGCGAATCTACGATAGTGGTCATAGTTCTTCCTTAAACAGTTGTCGTTAAACTACCAGCACTGGACATTTCGCCTTGGAAGCGACGCGGTGGGACACGCTGCCAAGCAGCATACCCTCTTTATCGCTGTGAGTGCCCCGGGTACCGACCACAATCAGGTCTACTTCCTTGTCCTTGGCAAACTTGACGATCACGCTGGAAGGACGGCCGGCTTTAACAAAGCCCCGAACCTTTACCGCCCCCTTTTCCTTGGCCTTTTCCTTGGCATGGTTGACGATCTCCTTGGCGTATTCCGATAGCACCTTGTCAGGGATATCCATGCTATCCGGCCGGCCAATCGACAGAGATGCCTCAAACAGGCTGTGATGCTTGTAAACACAGATCAGATAGATCTCGGTGTCCATGAGTTTTTGTAGCTCAATGGCCTTGTCCATGGCCTTGAAGGATGACTTGGAACCGTCAACGGCCACCAGAATTTTCTTGAACATTTCACTCTCCCTGAAGTCCGGTCTCTATATCCCTCAGCGGAACGCAACGTCACGAAGGAACAGCGCAATTTGCGGGAAGGCGATGATCAGCCCGGCCGCTGCCACCAGCATAAAGACGAACGGTGGCGTACCACGGATTACTTCCCAGTATGGGCGCTTGAATATGGCGATGGCGGTGAATATGTCACAACCAAAGGGTGGCGTTGCAGAGCCTATGGCGACCTGCAGTGTAATCAGAACCCCGACGAGCACTGGGTCCAGACCGGTGGCTTCGATCGCCGGTGCAAAGATCGGCGTCAGCACCAGTATCACCACGATCGGGTCAACAAACATGCAGGCAACAAAGAAGGCGATACAGATCGCAATCAGGACACCTACCGGGCCGGCTTCATTGACGCCAACTGCTTCCAGTATTGTTTGTGGAATCTGTGCAAACGAGATAATCCAGGAAAAGCCGTTGCCCACGGCAACCAGTATGAAAACCACAGCGGTAATCAGGCCGGTGGACTTGGCAATCCGATAGATATCCGGCAATTTCAGCGAGCGGAACACCACGAATTCGAGTAAGAAGGCGTACAGCACGCACACAGCGGCGGCCTCCGTAGGGCTGAAAATACCGCCGTAGATACCACCAACAATGATGACCGGGAAGAAAAGAGGCCATAGTGCTTCGCGGACGGCGACCCCCCGTTCTCTCCAGCCGGCCCTTTCCTCGGTGGGGACCTTGTTAATGTATGCATAGATCAGGCAGTAGATTGAAAACATCATCAGAATCATGACGCCCGGGCCGATGCCTGCAATGAACAGTTCGGCAATGGAGGTTCCGGAAATAACCCCGTAGATAATGAAGCCGATACTGGGGGGGATCAAAAAGGCAATGTCACTGGAATTGATGATCAGCGCCAGGGAGAACGAGTCGGAATAGCCCGCTTTAAGCAGTTTGGGACGCAAGGGAGAACCAACAGCCACAACCGTCGCCTGGGTGGAGCCGGATACCGCACCAAAGAGGGTACACGAGGTGGCTGTACTGATCGCCAGCCCGCCTTTGATGTGCCCGATAAAGGCCATCACCATATGGATAAGGCGGTCGGCGGACTGCCCGCGAGTCATGATATCAGCCGCCAGAATGAACATGGGCACAGCAATCAAAGAGGCTGGACGGATACCTCCCATCATTTGCTGGACGAACGTGCCCATCTGGCCGAAGCCATCAAACATCATTACAAAACCGACCACCGCACCGGTAATCAGCGGAACCATCATCGGGAAGCCCAGGAGCAGCAGCCCGATCATGATTACCATCATTATAGTCGCCATGAGTTTCTATCCTTTGTTAAAGCAGCTGCAGGTTCAGACTTCCGACTCACTATCAGAGTAGCCGTCGATCACACCAGTGGAGAGATAAACATCCTTGCTGGTGAGATTCTTGATCGCTGTGAGGAAATACTGAATGCCGGTAATCGCAAAGCCCACTGGCGCCCAAACGTAAATCCACCAGATCTCAAAGCCCAACGCAGGGAGAATTCGCCCACGGCTGTAAAGGGTCTCGACGTATCCATAGGAGTGGTAGCAGAGGAAGAACATTACCAAAGAGGTAAACAGGGCGATGAAAATCATCAGTACTTTGCGCCCTTTTGGCGGGATCGCATCATAAACCGCAGACATGCGGATATGGCGGCCATGGCGGGCCGCGTAGCCGATGCCGGCAAACGTAATCAGGATAATAAGAATCCGGTTAATCTCGCCGGAGAAAAACAGGCCTTCTCCAAAGACAAAGCGTGCAATAACGTTGATGCATGTGTTGACGGCCATAAGGATGACGCCAACCGCGAGCATCACGGCCTCAGTTTTAGCAATAACTTCATCAATGGTTCCCAGAAACCCGGGCAGGCCGGACTCGTAGGTGCCGGTATCGTCTTCTAGATCCGGGGAGTTCTCGGACATGGGGGGTTGCTCCAGAACATATCGCTCCCAGCCGGCAGGAGGTCCCCGGCGGGGCGGGGTTAAAACAGATTCCCGCCGGGCAGGGCCGGCGGGAATGGTTCCTTCAGGATCAGTTGCTCTGAACTTCCTTGAGGTCTTCCTTGAACTGGTTCAGCAGTTCTTTACCGCTTTCGCCAGTCATCTCGATGAACTTCTCTTCAACCTGCGGCGCGCGGGCCTTGAAGGCTTCGATCTGTTCGTCGTTCAGGCGAGTGACGGTGACTTCGTCGCTGGCTTTCTGGATCTTCTCAAGGGCTTCTTCAGCGAGACCATCGATGTGAACGATGATTTTCTCGAACGCGTAATCCGCAGCGTCCTCAACAAGCTTCTTGTCTTCGTCGGACAGGCCGTCGTAGAAGTTCTTGTTGGCCATCATGGCAGTGGTGAACCAGCCGTGACTGGTGAAGACCAGGTTCGGGGAAACTTCATAAAGACCGCCGGATTCGATCCAGAAAATCGGGTTCTCCTGACCCTGGATCATGTTGGTCTGCAGGGCACCGTAAACTTCACCCCAGGGCAGCGGCGTGGGGGTTGCACCAAACGCTGAATAGGTTTCCGACAGCAGCGGGTTGGTCATGACACGGATCTTCTTGTTGTTGAAGTCTTCCGGTTTGCTGACGGGCTCGTCCACCGTTACAACCATTTCGCCTTCCGGGTACATCTGCAGAAGCTCCAGACCATTCTGGGCATACAGCTCCGGGAAGTCCTCGTTGATCGCCTCACTTTCACGGAAGAACTTGATCACCGTGTCCATGTCGGTCGGCATCAGGTAAGGAATGAAGAAAATTTGCGCTTCCGGAATCAGCGAGCCGGTGAAGCCGGGAGACTGGTTGACGAAGTTAAGGATGCCAGCCTGGGTCTGCTCCATGATGTCGTCGGATTCGCCGAGCTCACCAAAACGATAAATCTGCAAGGTGTGGTCGGAGTTGTCTTCGATGTATTCCTTGAAGTCGTAAGCGAATACGTCCTGGACATCACCTTCATATTCTTCGTGCGCATAGCGCCAGTTGGCAGCATTCACCGAATTCGCCGCTGTCATTGCGGCAAAGGCAAACGCAGAAAATCCGGCCAGTTTCTTGAACTTGCTCATGGTGCTCATCGCGTTGTCTCCGCTTATTTTTTTGCTGAAATGATCTGTTACATTTATTTAGACTGGCAAAACAATCCCGATTTCGCAAGAAATTGGCGAATTTACCTGGGGCCGAAAGCGACGCGTTCCGGTCGCCCATGCAAGTTGTGGTAGGCTTTTGTTTCTTACCGGAAACAACACACAGGGCAGGTATGCCAGTAACGCCATCCATCGAGCCCGGCTTTCACGCCATCCACGCGAATCATCTGGAAGACCTGCGCCGGGCTGTGGTCTGGATCAGCCGGCAAAGCCCCCTGCCACCGCTGGAAAGTGAAACCTTTCTTGTGCAGAGCAATGGTATTGCCCAATGGCTCAAGCTGGCACTGGCTGAAGACCCGTCCGAGGAGGGTGCTGATGTCGGGGTCGGCGGCCTGGGGATTGCGGCCGGCATGGATTTTCTGTTTCCCGCCCGCTTTATCTGGCAGGCCTACCGTGCGGTACTGACCTCGGAGGGCGTACCGGAACAGTCCCCGTTTGATAAGTCCCGACTGGTCTGGCGCCTGTTCCGACTACTGCCGGAGTTGATCGCGGACGACGACGTGTTTGCGCCGTTGCGACGATTCATGGCCGGAACGGATACTGAAACCCGACGCTACCAGCTCGCCGGCAAGATTGCGGACCTGTTCGACCAGTATCAGGTTTTCCGCGCCGATTGGCTGGCGGATTGGGAAGCCGGCCATGACCGGCTGCGGATGGCGCGCGGCGAATACCGTGAGCTGGGCGATGAGCTGCGCTGGCAGGCGGTACTGTGGCGCAGGCTGGTGGCCGATGTGGGCGAACTCGCGGGTACCAGCCGTTCACGCATTCACACCCGGTTCATGGCGCAAGGGCAGGCACTGACAGCCGCAGACCGGCCTCCAAACCTGCCCCGTCGTATTGTGGTCTTCGGTGTGTCATCCCTGCCGAAGCAGGCGCTGGAAGCCCTGTCCGTTCTCAGCCGGGTCAGCCAGGTGGTGCTCTGTGTCCATAATCCCAGCGAATTTTACTGGGCCGACATCATCAGCGACCGTGACCTGCTGACGGCGGACCGCAAGCGCGGCAAGACCCACCCGGAACTGGCGGCACTGACCGACCCTGATGCCCTCCACCAGCACGCTAACCCCCTGCTGGCGGCCTGGGGCAAACAGGGGCGGGACTACATTCGCCTGCTGGACGAATTCGACAACCCCGAGGCGTACCAGGGCCGCGTGGCAACTCCGGAGGGCCGGATCGATATTTTCACGCCCCACGGAGATCCGGATAAGCCTGCGCTGTTGCACCAGATCCAGAACGACATTCGTTCGCTCACTTCCCAGGCAGAGATGCTGGGGCAGGCACGGACCCTCGATCCGTTCCAGGACAATTCCGTGGTGTTTCACAATGCCCACAGCCCGCAACGGGAAGTGGAGATTCTTCACGACCAGTTGCTGGCGGCATTCAACAGCAACCCGCAGCTTCGGCCCCGCGACGTGATTGTCATGGTGCCAGACGTTGATACCTACGCACCTCACATCCAGGCGGTGTTTGGCCGTTACCCGTCGTCGTCCCGGCGCTACATCCCGTTCACCATTTCCGACCAGGGCCAGCGGCATCGTCAGCCGGTGCTGATTGCACTGGACACGTTGATGGCGCTGCCCGAAAGCCGTTTTGGCGTCAGCGAGATCATCAGCCTGCTGGAAGTGCCGGCCGTACGCAGCCGGTTCGGTATCGCCGAGGGCGATCTTCCATTGGTACGCCAATGGGTGGACGGCGCCAACATTCGCTGGGGTCTGCACAGCGAACATCGCAGCAGTCTCGACTTGCCTGAGGGGCTGGAACGCAACACCTGGCAGGCGGGGCTGCGGCGGATGCTGTTGGGCTATGGCGCTGGCCGTGATGATCCCTGGCAGGGCATCGAACCGTTCGAGGAAATCGGCGGCCTGCAGGCAGGTGTGGCGGGCAATCTCTACCGCTTTGTGGATCGGCTGGAAGAGCTCTGGCACGAGCTCAGGTGCACTGCGACGCCTGCCGGCTGGCTCGATCGGCTGCAGTCCATCCTCGAACGCTTCTTCGCTGAACTGTCTGACGACGATCTACTGCTGGTGAACCGGCTACGCCGACAGGCAGAGCAGTGGCTCCAGGATTGCAACAGTGCGGGCATGGAAGACGTGGAACTGCCCCTGAGCATCGTGCGGGAAATTCTGCTGGAAGGGTTGGAAGAAGGCGGCCTCAATCAGCGCTTCCTGGCCGGCAAGGTCAATTTTGCAACCCTGATGCCCATGCGCGCCATCCCCTTTCGGCGGGTGTGCCTGTTGGGCATGAACGACGGTGACTACCCGCGCTCGCGACCGCCGGTGGATTTTGACCTGATGGCCGTGGATTACCGGCCGGGCGACCGTTCCCGCCGGGAGGACGACCGCTACCTGTTTCTGGAGGCATTGCTCTCCGCGCGGGAGCAGCTTTACATCAGCTGGGTAGGGCGCAGCATCCGTGATGATTCGGAACGGCCGCCCTCGGTACTGGTCAGCCAGCTCTGTGACCATCTTGATGCGGTGTGGCAGGTGGAGAAGTCGGACCGAAAAGCCTCTCCGGCCCTGACGATCAAACACCCGCTGCAGCCGTTCAGCCGTGAGTATTTTCCCGCCGGAAATCGCGGAGCCGGGCACAATGGCTCGCCGGACGTGAACGCGGTGCTGGCAACGCGGCGCCTGTTCACCTATGACAGTGAATGGCTCAGTGCGCACCAGCAACGGGAAACCGATGTGGTGGGAGCCGAACTGCCTTTCCTGCCAGCGGCGGAGCCACTGACGATTGCCGATATTGGCGCTTTCCTCAAACGACCAGTGGACACCTTTTACCAGCGCCGGCTGCAGGTCCGGTTTACCGATGTGGAGAGCCTGGACACCGACAACGAGGCGTTCGCCATGGACGGCTTGCACCACTGGCGTCTGGAGGACGAACTGATCCGTCATGCGGTAATGAAATCGGGCACCGAGGACGAACTGCATCAGCGGCTGGAGGCTGCCCTGGCGAGCATGGCCCGGCGAGGCGAGTTGGGCATGGGAGTGACCGAAACCGCCCTGACCCGGCAGTTGGAAAGCCGCATGCCAGACCTGTACCGGCGTTATCAGGAGGCCGTGGCGCTCTGGCCTGAGCCGGTGGAGGATATCTCAGGCTTTGAGTGCCGCCATGAGCATGGCGACGCGACGGTCACCGTTAACGACAGGCTGGGCAACCTGCGTACCCGCCCGGGCGGTGACTTCTGCCGGGTGGTGATTGCCAGTAGCAACCTGCTGGAAGGGTCCGGAAGCGCTCGCCAGCTAAAGTTCCCGGCCCTCTTGGAACACTGGGTGGCACACCTGGCAGGTAATATTCGCTACAACGCTTTCCACACCCTGGTGATCGCCAAAGAGGAAAAGCGTGTCGTCAACCTGTTGCCTCTGGACACCGACCAGGCCAGGGAATACCTGGCCGGCATCCTGGGCTACTGGATTCAGGGCCAGACGCGGCCGCTGCCGATAGAGTCGGGTGCGGCCTTCGGCTATTTGCGGGGCCTTTTTCCCGCCAGGGGCGAGGGCAGTGAAGACAAAGCACTGCTGAAGGCGACGGACGCCTACGGCAAGGCTCTGGAGCGCGACAGTGGTTACCTGCGCCGGGCCTATCCGGAGGTAGAACAACTGCTGGCGGATGACGAATTTCCGCTGTTGGTGTCGGCACTGTATGAGCCACTCTGGCACGCCGAACAGGCCGGTCGGGCCAAGCCTGGCGGTGCGGGACGGGGGTCGACAAAATGATGGAAGAGATCCGCAAGCTCGACCCCCTCACACTGTCGTTGCGTGGCAGCCAGCTGATAGAGGCCAGTGCCGGCACCGGCAAGACCTTTACCCTGGCGTTGCTGTACGTGCGCCTGGTACTGGGCCATCGCACCGTGGAGGAGCCACTCGGTGAGGGCATCATGCCGCCCAACCTGTTGGTGGTGACCTTTACCGAGGCCGCCACCAAGGAACTCCGGGACCGGATTCGCGCCCGCCTGACCGAAGCAGCGGCGTTATTCGCGGCTGAACCGGACACCGTCGACACCGCGGCGATGTCAAAAGACCCACTGGTGAATCTGCGCAATGCCTGCCCAGCGGCCGACTGGCCAGCCTGCCGCCGCAAACTGCTGTTGGCCGCGGAATGGATGGACGAGGCTGCCGTGTCCACCATCCACGGCTGGTGCAATCGCATGCTCAGCGAGCATGCCTTCGACAGCGGCAGCCTGTTCCGTCAGACCCTGGAGACCAGTCAGACGGACCTGCTGGATGACGTTGTGAGGGATTACTGGCGTACCTTTATCTACCCCATGCCACCGGAGTTGATGGGGGAGGTGCTGGACACCTGGAAAACCCCGGAAAGCCTGCGCCAGTCAGTGCGCAACCTGTTGCCACACGTTGATGCCCTGCCAGTGCCGGAACGTGACCCACTGGCCGCTGCGGAGGAAGCGAAACGCCTGCGGGAGGTGGAACTGCAGGCTCTGAAAGCCCCCTGGCCGGCCTGGTGCGACGAACTGGAAGAGCTGTTGGCGGAAACCACGAAGCGAAAGCCGAAACCGCTGCATGGCACCACCAAAAACTCCCTTCAAAAAGCCGTGGAACACCTTCGAGAATGGGCCACAACCGATGCGGCTGAACCGCATGAGTTCTTGTCGAGCAAGCGCACCAAGGGTTTCGATACCCTGGAGGCGGACGCGTTTGCCGAAAAATGGACCGGCGAGGATGAGCCTCCGCATCATCCTGCCATGGACGCCATCACCGAACTCAAACCGGCATTGAAAACCATGCCGGTGGCGAAAGCGAACATTCTCAATCATGCCGCCTGCTGGATCGCCCGTCGCCTGGACAGCGAAAAACAGCGCCTGGCCAGTATGGGCTTTGACGACCTGCTCACACGACTGGATGCCGCGTTGGGCGGCCCCCAGGGCGAACGCCTGGCAGGCACTATTCGTCGGCAGTTTCCGGTGGCGATGATCGATGAATTCCAGGATACCGACCCGGTGCAGTACCGGATTTTTGACCGTATATACCGGGTGGCCAGCAACGACCAAGACACCAGCCTGTTGATGATTGGCGACCCCAAACAAGCGATTTACGGTTTCCGTGGCGCTGATATCTACACCTATCTGGATGCCCGTCGGGCGGTCAGCAGCCGAACCTACACGCTGGGGACCAACTACCGCTCAGCTGTCGCCATGGTAAACGGCGTCAACCGGGTATTCGCCCAGGCCGACCAGTCCCTGCCCGAAGGGGCCTTCCTGTTTCGAGCCGGGGACGACAACCCGTTGCCCTTCAGCCCCGTGGAGGCCAAAGGTACCAGCCAGCAATGGCTTGTTAACGGGCAGCCGCGACCACCACTGACGTTCTGGACCCTGACCGATGAGCGCCCTATCGCCAAGGAAACCGGCAGGGAGGCCATGGCCGAGGCCTGTGCGGCGGAGATTGCCCGCCTGTTGAATCTGGGGCAGAGCGGCGAGGCGGGCTTTGGGGCCGAGGGCACGCCGTTTGAGCCCGTGCGACCGGAGCACGTTGCTGTGCTGGTCAACAAACGTGACGAGGCGAATGCCGTCCGGCGATCATTGGGCGCCCGGGGCGTTCGCAGTGTGTACCTCTCAGACCGTAATTCCGTGCTGCAGTCGGTCCAGTCAGTGGAGATGTTGCAGTGGCTGCAGGCCTGCGCCGAACCGGGCCAGCTTCCGCTGATTCGCGCGGCACTCGCCACGCCCACCATGGGCCTGGCTTATCAGGAGCTGGACCGTCTGTACAGTGACGAGAATGCGCTGGACCGCGAGATCAACCGCTTTCAGGGCTACCGTGAACTCTGGCAGCAACAGGGCGTACTGCCGATGCTGCGGCGCCTGCTGATGGACTATGACGTGCCGGCGAAGCTGCTGTCCGGGCCTGACGGCGAACGCGGCCTGACCGACATTCTGCATATTGCCGAACTGCTTCAGCAGGACAGCCAGCAGCTGGACGGCGAACATGCGCTCATTCACCACTACACCGAGATGTTGCAGGATTCCGACGATGAGGACGAACACCGCACCATGCGCCTGGAAAGTGATGCCGGGCTGGTCAAGGTGGTTACTGTCCACAAGTCCAAAGGCCTGGAGTACCCGTTGGTGTTCCTGCCGTTTGCCACCGAATTCCGCGAGGAAAAGCCGAACCAGGCGTTTATCAAGTACCACGATGACGAAGGCCGACTGCAGATTTCCCTTGAGCCGGATGAAGACACCCTGGCCAGGGCCGACCGCGAACGACTGGGTGAGGATATTCGCAAACTCTACGTTGCCCTGACCCGATCCCGTCACGCCACCTGGGTTGGCGCCAGCGGCATCAAAGGCTGGCGGCAGAGTGGTCTGGGGCACCTGATTGGCCGCAATGCCAGCGATGAAGACACGGACCTGATGCCCTTCCTGCAGTCCGTGGCCACCGGCGAGCCCGCAATCGATGTGGCGCCCATGCCTGAACCAGGAGACGACGTTTACGCGGGCGACGAGGAGCCGGAGCTTGGCAACGCCCTGGAGCCAGTGCGGGAAGCCCGGGAAAACTGGTGGATCGCAAGCTATTCCGCGATCACCTATGGCGCTCGCGGTGGCTACGGGAACGACTTCGCACCGGCCAGTGAGGATGCGGAGCAGGAGAACCTGCGTGACGAGGACGAGCCCGTTGTGGCCGATACCCTGGCCGCAATGATTCCCGACTGGCAAGGGCCGCAACCGGTCAACCAGCATGCTTTCCCGAAAGGCTCCGGCCCCGGCACCTTCCTGCATGATATTCTGGAGTGGTGCGCTGGAGAGGGGTTCCATAAGGTGGCTGATGCGCCGGAGGATCTCCACGAGCTGCTGGAGCGACGCTGCCAGTTACGCAACTGGAGTGATTGGACTGACACCCTGAAAACCTGGATCTACACCCTGATCACCATGGACATCCCGCTTCCGGGCAGCAGCAGGACATGCTCCCTGGCGGGCCTTGAAACCTTTCGGCCGGAACTAGAGTTCTGGTTTGAAAGCCATGAGGTGAACACCCTCGCCATGGACAGACTGGTCCGCCGGCATACGCTGGGTGGTGATCCGCGTCCCGAGGCTCAGCAAGCCACCTTCAATGGCATGCTGAAAGGGTTTATCGACCTGGTGTTTGAACACGAAGGCCGCTACTACGTGCTGGACTACAAGTCGAACTTCCTGGGGGAGGACGATCAGGCCTATATCCCTGACGTGATGAAAGACAAAATCCTTGAGAAACGGTATGACTTGCAGTACGTCATCTACCTGCTGGCGTTGCACCGCCTGTTGAAAGCGCGCCTGCCGGACTACGATTACGACAGCCACATGGGAGGTGCCGTCTACCTGTTCCTGCGTGGCTGCGATGCACCGGGCGCCGGCGCTTTTACCGAACGACCGGACAGGGCCCTGATTGAGGAACTGGACCGGCTGTTCAGCGGCCAGGGGGAGAAAGCAGCATGACCGGAGAAAGCGGAACCATTGCGGACCTGTTCGACGCCGTTGAGCCCGAACCGGCACCACGGTTGCCCCAAACCGCTGCCGACGCTCTGGCCCTGCTGGATGAGTGGGTGGAGCGCGACTGGATTCGTGCCCTCGATCATGCCTTCGCGACGTTTGTTTGCACGATGGTCCGTGAACAGGGAGAGCAGCCGGTGGCCATGCTTGCGCTGCTGTCAGCGATGGTGTCACACCAGGTGGGGCGGGGGCACGTTTGCCTGGATGTGCGTCATCTCTGTCGTGCCACGGAACCAACGCTGGTGCTGCCGCCGGAAGGCGTCGGTTCTCTACCTGAAAACAGCCCTAGGCCGTCGGATCTGTTTGCCAGTGTCGACGCTGACCAACTGATTGGGATGCTGGGGCAAAGCTGCGCTGTCAGCAACGGCGAGCAGGCAGCACCGCTGGTATTGGATGGCTCGCGGCTGTACCTGCGTCGATTCTGGCGCTATGAGCAGGCTATTGCCGCCGGTATTCGGACACGTCTCGACAACCGTGTGGCGTTGACGGATACCGCGCCGTTGAAAACGGCACTGGATACCCTGTTCGGCACGGAAAACGATTCCGATGGCCCGCCGGATTATCAAAAAGTGGCCTGTGCCCTGGCAGCACGGAACCGCTTCAGTGTCATTACCGGCGGTCCCGGCACCGGTAAAACCACCACGGTAGTCAACCTGCTGGCGGCTTTGCAGTCGATGGCTTGTGAATCGGCTGAGACCGCCGGTGCCAACCCTTACCTGCGCATCCGCCTCTCGGCGCCAACCGGAAAAGCGGCCGCAAGGCTCAGTGAGTCCATCGGGGGTGCCGTTGACCGTCTGCCGCTGGAAAGCCTGCCGGGTGCACCGGATAAATCCGCCATTCCAACCCAGGTCACTACATTACACCGGATGTTGGGCAGTCGCCCGGGTTCACGGAGTTTTCGTCACAACGAGGACAATCCGTTGCCATTGGATATCCTGGTGATTGATGAAGCGTCCATGGTGGATGTGGACCTGATGGCGTCGGTCTTTGCCGCCCTGCCCGACAAGGCCAGGCTGATTATGCTGGGGGACAAGGATCAACTGGCGTCGGTGGACGCTGGTGCGGTATTGGGGGAGCTCTGCCAGCGCGCCGAAGGCGCACACTACCTGCCGCAAACGGCGCAATGGCTGCAAGCGGTGACCGGATGTCAATTGCCATCAGAGCTGCTGGACTCCGAAGGCCTGGCCCTGGACCAGGCGGTTGCCATGCTGCGAAAGAGCTATCGGTTTGACGAGCATAGCGGTATCGGCGTGCTGGCGTCGGCCACCAATGCGGGCCAGCTCAGCAGGGAATTGATCGGCCAATGCCGCAACCAGGGCTTTGAGGATGTGGCCTGGCTGACTGGTGAGAACGACATGGGGTGGTTGGCAAATCACGCCCTGACCGGCAGCCCGGAACGCTTTCACAGCCAGGGCATGCAGCGCGTGGTTGGCACTGCGCCGGTTGATCCTCCGGTTGGCTACGGCCACTATCTAAAGCTGATTCGTGACCGCAAACCTGTCATCGACGTCGAGGCGGATGGGCGTGAATCATGGGACGCCTGGGCAACCGAGGTGCTTGCGGCGTTCAATCGCTTCAAGGTGCTTTGCGCGTTGCGTCAGGGGCCGTTTGGAGTGGAAGGACTGAACCATGACATTGCCGGGCGTTTACATAGTGCCGGGTTGATCGAGCGCACCGACGGTTGGTACGCCGGTCGTCCGGTACTGATCACCGGAAACGACTATAATCTGGGGCTGATGAATGGCGATATCGGTATCACCCTGAGCGTGCCCTGGGATCGTAACGACGCGGGTGAGCCGGTTGAGACCCTGAGGGTCGCCTTTCCGTCCAGTGACGGTAGCGGAGGTGTCCGATGGATATCGCCCAGCCGTTTGCAATCGATGGAAACGGTCTACGCCATGACCGTGCACAAGTCCCAGGGCTCGGAATTCACCCACGCCTGCCTGGTGATTCCGGACCGCCTGACCCCGGTGTTGACCCGGGAGCTGGTATACACCGGCATCACCCGGGCACGCCACTGGCTCAGCCTGGCGGTATGCCAGGACGGTGTGCTGAAAGAGGCAGTGGGGCGTAGCGTGATCAGGGCGTCAGGGCTGGCTGGGTTGTTGGCTTGAAGCGTCTATTGTTAACCCTTATAGGGAGAAAGCACATGAGAGGAGTCGTGTCGGTACCTGGGCATGTGGCAATTCTGTTTGCTCTGCTTTTCCTGGCCGGTTGCGTCGGGTCACCTGCTACCAGCCGTTCAGCCGATGACATCGTGGCGATGCCGTTGACCAACACCTATTGGCAGCTGTTGAGCATCGGGGGTGAACCGGTGTCAGAAACCAACGCCGACCAGAAACCCCACATTCTGTTTCTGGACGACGGCCGGGTAAGTGGCTTCAGTGGCTGCAATCAATACATGGGTAACTATCAGGTCACGGGTGAGAACCTGCTGTTTGATTCCATGAGCAGCACTCGCAGGGCCTGCCCGGATAATCAGACGGAACAGTTGCTGTTCGCGGCCCTGGCGAAGACCGTTGGTGTCAATCTCGAAGGCATCGAGCTTCGGTTGTTGGGTGAAGCCGGCGAAGAGTTGGCAGTGTTCGAAGCCTCACGGATGAAATAAGGCGCCGGTCGTCAGGCGTCAGACAGACAGTCGGTCATGAAGCCCCTGAATTCGATCACCAGCCGCGCCAGGCTGTTTTCCAGGCGGTGTCCGTCCGGAAGTACCAGCAACGGCAGCTTCTGCTCCCGTGCCAGCTCAATCACCGGCATCGGCAGTACCACATCGTCGTCCCAGCCGTGAATGATCTGGGTGTGCCGGGCTTGAATCCGGGGGCTGGATTGCGGATACGCCGACATCGCCAAAGCCGGCGCCAGAAGGAAGCACCCCAGTACCGGTGTTTCTGCACTGGTGCGAGCACACACCCAGCCTCCCATGCTGGACCCGGCCAGGATGGTTCTTTCCGGGTCGGCACCCGCCTCGGAGATGGCTTCTCTCATCTGTGTGAGGCGTTCGGCGGGATCTTTCGTGCGGCGATGATCCACGGCAATCGCGGTTACACCGGGAAAGGTTTCCGCTTCGGCTTTCAGCGCCTGTACTTTGGTGCCTCCAGGGCCACTTTCCAGGCCGTGGGACAGGAAAACATGAAATTCGGGCGTGGCCATGGTTGTCTCCGGTAAGAGGTCAGTGTCGGGTGGCGGCCAGGATATCCAGCGCGTGCCGCCGTTTCTCGGGGTCGTACAGATCCACGGTAAACATCAGTTCGTCCACGTCCACAGTCTGCAATAGTCGCTCCAGCTGCTCCCGGAGAGTGTCCTCACTGCCCAGCAACTGCAGCGACAGGAAGTCCTTCACGCCTGCCTGCTCACCGCTGTTCCATAAACCTTCCATGGACTTGACCGGGGGGCGCATCCACAGTGGTTGTCCTCGGAACAGGGAAAGAATGCGCTGGTAACTGGTGGTAGCCAGGAACTGGGCCTCCTCGTCGGTGTCCGCTGGCACGGCCGGAACGGCCAGAATCACATAGGGTTTGTCCAGTTGATCCGAAGGCTGGAAGTTGTCCCGGTAAGTCTGGATCGCCTCGCGGTAAAGCCGGGGCGCGAAGTGGCCGGCAAAGGCGTAGGGTAGCCCCCGCATCGCGGCAAGCTGAGCGCTGTAAAGGCTGGAACCCAGCAGCCAGATGGGCACATTGGTGCCGGCGCCGGGAATGGCCTTGACCGGCTGCCCCGGCTGGAGTGGCCCCAGCAAAGACTGCAGACGCGCGACATCCTCGGGGAACTGTTCTGCCCCGAGGCCGTCCCGGCGCAGCGCCCGGCTGGTTATGGGGTCGGTGCCCGGAGCTCGGCCCAGGCCAAGGTCAATTCGGCCGGGATAGAGGCTTTCCAGGGTGCCGAACTGCTCGGCGATTACCAGCGGCGGATGGTTGGGCAGCATGATACCCCCGGACCCTACCCGGAGAGTGCCGGTAGCACCGGCAATGTGCCCGACCAGTACGGCCGTTGCGGAACTGCTGATGCCTTCCATGTTGTGATGCTCGGCCAGCCAGAAGCGGTTAAAGCCCAGGCTTTCCGCATGGCGGGCGTAGGCCACGCTGTTGGCCAGGGTCTGCCCCACGGAATCGCCTTCGCGAACGGAGGCCAGCTCAAGAAGGGAATAGACAGGGAATTGGGCGCTGGAATTCTGCGACATTGAATGCTCCGGGTTTGAACTATCCGGCAGCATAACAAAAACCGGCCCGCTATGAAGCGGGCCAGGGGATGGTTGCCGTTACGGTGCTGGTGGCGTGTAGGACTGGGTCGAGTAGTCATCCATCGCGGGTTTGCTGATGGTGCCCTGCTCGCTGACGTAGTCCACGAAGGACTGGGCGTAGTCGAGGAAGGTGTCCTCCGAGCGGCCGTCGTCGGTGACGGTGCCGAAGGTCACATAACCGTCCCGTCCGCCACCGGTGAAACTGTTGGTGACCACGTTCAGGGTTTCACCATCGGTGAGGGCGCGCCATTGGGTCTCGTCGCGGCCTTTCACTTCGATGTTGTACAGTTGGTCACCCTCGGCGCGGTTCATGTCCACGTTCCAGCGTAAGCCGGCGGCGTAAGGGTAGGCACCGGTGGAGCCATCGGGCGCATGGGCAAAGGCGACAGCTTCGTTCAGCACCTGGCGGATTTCGGCGCCTGTCATGGTCAGATCGACCAGGGTATTGGCAAACGGCAACAGGGTATAGCCGTCGCCGATGGTGATGTCGCCGGCCTCAATGTCCGTGCGTACGCCGCCAGCGTTCTGGATCGACACATCGGCATTCTTGCTCTGGAACAGGAAGGCCTGGGCTACCACATTGGGGATGTCACCCCCATGCGCTCCTGTCGTGCCTGCACAGCTGGGCAGACTGCTGGTGCCCTGGCCGGGAATGCGCTCCAGGCAGAGGTCTTCGGTTGCGGTACCCACCACCTCATTGCGGAAGGTGTCCAGTTGCTGGGTGTAATTGGCCAGGGCGTTTGCCACGGTGGCGTCTTCGGTGACGATGCTCAACTGCGGAGCAGATTCGACGGCGTCCATGATCGCCTGCAATTCCGCACCTTCGGGTGTGTATTCGTTACCACCGCCGTCTTCACGGACAATGTCGTCGCCCAATAGCAGGTGAGGCACACCGACACAGGATTCCACCACGCCGTCTGCGTTCCATTGAACATTGAGTTCACCCACCACCTGGGAATACTGCCAGGCCTGCGCGACACAAACCTTGTCACCGTCGGCGTTGGTCAACTCGGTGGGATAGGCTCCGGAGGACGTCAGGCCGAAGTCGTCGAAGTCACCCAGCAGGGAGTGGGAATCGCCGCCAATGATCACGTCCACACCGGACAGGGCTCCGGCCAGTACCAGATCATTTTCGTACTGGTAGTGAGTTAGCAGGATGATCTTGTTGACGCCATCGGCCTCCAATTCGTTAATGGCTTCCTGGGCGCTCTCGGTTTCGTCCAGGAATTGTGTGGTGTCCAGCGGGCTGGAGCTGTTCCGGGTCTTGTTGGCGATGTCGATGCCGACAATACCCACTTTCTGGCCGGCGACCTCCTTCACCACATAGGGTTTGATGTAATCGTCAACAGCGGTCGGGGCCAGGGGAGTGCCAACCTGGGGCACTACGTTGGCTGCCAGAACCGGCGTCTGGCAACTGCCGCTGGCGAGGAAATCCAGGAACTTCTTCAGGCCTTCATCGCCACGGTCGAACTCGTGGTTGCCCAGCGCAAAGGCGTCGAAACACACCAGGTTCATCAGCTCGGCATCGGCTTCACCTTCGTAGGAGGTGAAGTACAAAGTGCCGGTGATGGCATCGCCGGCGTGCAGTTTCAGCACATTATCCAGGGCCATCTCACGCTCGGCGATCTTGGCGGCAACTCGGGGGAAGCCCCCGGCGGAGAACTCGGTTTCCTGCCCGGCGATGGTCAGGGACTGCGAGCCGCTTTCAAGGTGTGAGTGGTGATCGTTGATGTGGAGAACGTTCAGGCTCAGCGGGCTGGCGGTGTTATCGTTGCTGCTGTTGTCGTCATCGTCGCTGTCACAACCGACCAGTGCGACGAGAGGGAGTACTACCCAGGCTGACTTACGGATCATTTCCTTGCTCCTGTGTTTGATTTATCCCCCGCATGTTCCGCTTCCCGGATGTCAGTGATGTGATGCTTTTGTTGCCGAAATAAGAAACGCCCGCTCGGAGGCGGGCGTTAACGGGTACAGCTCGTTGTCAGCGCGTGCGAGCTGCTTCCAGAATGGCCTTCAAATCCTGAAAGTTAACCTGCCCATCCATGTTGACGTCATAGTGCTCAACGGAGGCCTTGCCGAACAAGCGTGCCAGGATGAACCGGGCAACGTCGCGGCCGTTGATGCGGCCATCGCCGTTAAGGTCGGCTCGGTCGAACAACGAAGCGGAGTCCATGTTCAGGGCGATAATCACCGGGTCATGATCGGAGGCGCGATAACTGTCTGGGGCGTAGAAGCTGGCCTGCTGTTCCGGCGACTTGAAGTCGGTGTTGTAGTCGAGGGCTCGGGGCTCATCCGCGTTAATGTGCCACACCGCGGTGTCGGCCACTTTCGGCGCCAGTGAGGTGTTGGCAAGGCTGTGGTCGAGGTAACCGGCCTGGCCGAAGAACACGTAGGAATATGCGCTTTCCCCATCCGCCTGAGCGACCAGATCGGTATAGCCGTTGTTGGCGAGTGCGCGGATCGGGTCTTCTTTGGCGTAGGCATTCAGGTCACCGATGATCAGTACGTCTTCCTCGCCAGTACCGGTGGGGTCTGAGGCCAGCCAGCTTACCAGTGCGTTTGAGGCCTGGGTGCGAGCCGGGTTCCAGCACCCCTGTCCGTCACCCTGATCAGCGTTGGCACCGTCGGCGCTGCCACAGCCCTTGGACTTGAAGTGGTTAACGGCAATGACCACCGCATCGTTGCTGTCGGTAGCGCGGAAAGTCTGGGCCAGCGGCTGGCGGTTCAGATCGTCAAACGGCGCGGTGGCGAGTGTTGCTGCGTCACCAACGGTTTCCACCCGGTCGGCGTTGTAGAGGAAGCCCACCGCGATGGCGTCTCCGCCCAGCTTTGGCAGGCCCGGGTCAACGTAGGACCAGTTGCCGCCGAGGCTGTCTGCCAGTTGCGCAATCGCGCTGTTGTCGCCGTAGCCGTCGTTTTCAATTTCCATCACGCCCACGATGTCGGCGTTCAGCGCGTTGATGGCACTAACCAGCTTGGCTGTCTGACGGCTCAGCTCTTCAGCATCATCGGCGCCGCGTGCGGTGGGGAAGCCACCGCCCATGCCATCACCGTTGAAATAGTTCAGTACGTTGAAGGAGGCAACGATCAGGTTGCCGCTGTCTTCCAGTTCGGGGCTGGGGTTGCGCGGGTTGCTCTGAGTGAAGCTGGGAGCTGACAGCGGCTGCAGGCGCCACTCGGAAAACCGATAGTCGAGCACCCCGATCAGGTCGTTCACGGTGTCACCGGCGCGAACGGTGGCGGTTGCACTCAGTTCTGGTGATGGATAGGGCACCATTGCCGGGTTCTGGCGATTGCTGCCGTCATCCAGGATCAGCCGGTCCAGGGCATTGAGCTCTTCGACAGTCGCGGCGTCTTCCCCAGGCTCTGCGACGCTGGTTGGAATGAAGTGCCGGCCACTTCCCAGGGTCAGGCTGCCAAAACGGCCCAGGTCGTAGTTGTCGTTGACGGTTAGCGGCTCGTTGAAGCGGACGCGCATGGACTCAAAGGCTTCCGGGGCATTGGCGGAGGCCCAGGGCAGTGTGATGTTGATGGGGGCTGGAAGTGGCGCCGTGCCACAGTCGGCAAGGTTCGTCACATTGGTGAGTTCGGTCAGGTTGCCGAATTCGGTGACCTCGCCGGCGATCCTCAGACGCTGGCCGACCGTGACGCTCTCGCCCGGCGCATAGACAAACAGACCTTCTGACGTGCTGGGGTTGCTATCGCGCTGGTCCGCCGCGGCTTCAATGTAAAAACCACCCAGACCGTCATCGCCGTTGAACGCGGCGGTTACGATGGCCTCCACAACCAGATTTTCATCGTCAAGCGGGCTGACGTCACCGGCGCCCTGAATGTCGGAGATCAGGCTTGCGGGATTACCACAGGCCATATCCGGCAAGCCGGGGTTGCCTGGTTCCGCACTGGCCACCGGCCCGGCATAGGTGGCGATGGCACTGGCAATGGCGGTAGCAAATGCACACTGTTTTATCGTCATGGTTCTTTCCCTGATTGGTCATTGAAGTTGTCGGGGGCGATCGGCGCCGCCTGTTCCAGTCTGGGAAAGGACTGTGACGAGGGGATGTTGGTTTTATGAATCAGTCATTAATGATATCGATATCCATTTGCATTTGAGGCACAATTATCCGCTTTCGAAAAGGCTTCTTCGCATCATCAAGGAACATATGTGACGACATCCACGCTTGCCAAACGCCAGCTACCCACGGGCATCTGGATCCTCGGCTTTGTCAGCCTGCTGATGGATATTTCATCGGAGATTATTCACAGTCTGTTGCCGATCTATCTGGTTTCCGTTCTCGGCGCCAGTGCTCTGATGGTGGGGCTGATCGAAGGCGCGGCGGAAGCGACAGCGCCTATCATCAAGGTGTTCTCGGGCGCGCTGAGTGACTACCTCGGTAAGCGCAAGGGGTTGGCTGTTATAGGGTATGGTCTGGGCGCATTGACCAAGCCCGTGTTTGCCCTCGCCCCGGGGCTGGGGTGGATTCTGGCAGCCCGGCTTACTGATCGTGTGGGAAAGGGGATCAGGGGGGCACCACGCGACGCATTGGTGGCCGATCTCGCAGCCCCTGAAATACGAGGGGCGGCCTATGGCCTGCGCCAATCCCTGGATACCGTAGGGGCTTTTATAGGTCCGCTGATGGCGATCGGACTAATGCTGCTTTGGCAGAATGATTACCAGGCGGTGTTCTGGGTGGCGGTGGTACCCGCGGCGTTGGCAGTGTTGTTGTTGGTGGTTGGTATTCGCGAACCGGAAAAGCCCATTACCGAAAGGCGTACCAATCCCATAAGCCGTGCGAGTTTGAGGCGGCTGAGCCGTGCCTACTGGGCTGTGGTGGCAATTGGTGCCGTGTTTACCCTGGCGCGGTTCAGCGAAGCTTTCCTGTTGTTGCGTGCCGAAGACGGTGGACTAGGCGTCGCCTGGCTGCCCGTCATTCTGGTGGTCATGAACATTGCCTATTCTTTGTCGGCCTACCCGTTTGGCAAGCTGTCTGATCGTATGGACCATCGGCAGTTATTGATAATGGGGCTGGTGGTATTGCTCATAGCGGACTTGGTGCTGGCGCTGGGTAACCACTGGCTTTGGACGCTTGTCGGCTCTGTTATCTGGGGTCTGCACATGGGGATGACACAGGGGCTGCTCGCGACGATGGTTGCTCACACTGCACCGAAAGCGCTGCGAGGCACAGCGTTTGGCTTTTTCAATCTGGTTGGCGGTGTTGCCCTGTTTCTGGCCAGTGCGGTTGCGGGACTGCTATGGACCTGGGCTGGCCCCGCGCTTACGTTTTACGCTGGCGCCGCCTTTTGCCTGCTGACCATTGGCTTGATGATGTGCCAGGGGAAGCCTGCCGTGGAACCGACCTAGGCCCACCAGGCTGGCAGCAGGTTGCGGATCTGCGGTTGCAGGAAGCGGTCATCGATCAGCCAGATCACGCCGGTGTCCTCCGGCGTTCGGATAACCCGGCCGGCGGCCTGGGCGACTTTCTGCAGGCCGGGAATCAGGTAGGTATAGGCGTGGCCGGCACCGAAGCGTTGCTCGAGCCGCTGGCGCAGAATTTCATGCCAATTGTCGAAGGGCGGCAGGCCGAGCGTTGCCACGAAAGCGCCGATGAGGCGGTCGCCGGGCAGGTCGATGCCCTCACTGAACACGCCCCCGAGTACGGCCAGGGCGACGCCGGTATTGTCCTCATGGAAGGCCTTGAGAAACGCCGTGCGCTCCTCTGCGGACATGCCGGGGCGCTGGGCTCGAAGCGGCAGGTCGGGCGCCTGTTGCAGAAGAGTCTCTTGTACCCGGTTGAGATAGGAAAAGCTGCTGAAAAACGCCAGGTAGTTGCCGGGCCGCTGCTGGTATTGCCGGTGGATCAGTTCCGCGATGGGCGTCAGCGAGCGTTCCCGGTCCGGCCGCCGGGTGCTGATGTCCGGGGTGAAATTCACCTCAAGCTGGTCGCGGGTAAAGGGGCCCGGCAGGGAGCGGAAGCAGGTGTCCTCCGGCATGCCCAGCAGGTCCCGGTAATAGACACCAGGCGACAGGGTCGCGGAAAACATCAGCGTGCTGTCGGCGGCTTCGAAGCGCGGGGCCAGGAAGTCCGCCGGGATCAGGTTCTGGATGGTGAGTCTGGCCTTTCCCCTCGCCGGCCTGATCAGCTCGCACAGGGAATGATCGCCAAACACCTCCGCCAGTTTGGTGAAGGCCAGGCTTTCGAACAACAGTTCCTGCAGGACAAGGTCCGGCGGATGGTCCGCCAGGTAGTCGGTAATGGCGGAGACCAGTCGATTCAGAGCGCCGGTCAGTGAACCCGGAAGATTGTCCAGTATCACCGGCTCACGGCTGATGTCGGGGCAATGGTCGCGGATCACCGATTGCCACGCCCGAGACACGCCATCGAGTTTTGATTTCAAAGCCTTGGGCGACTGTTTCCGAACCCGCAGCAGATGTGCCTGGCTCAGCTCCACGGAGTACATGCCGCGGGCGCGGTCCACCAGGTTGTGAGCCTCGTCGACCAGCAGGCTGGCTTTCCAGTCGTTCTGCCGAACCAGGGCATGGAGCAGGGCGGACTGGTCGAACATCCGGTTTACATCGGCCACCACCACATCGCACCAGCGGGCCATTTCCTGCGCCAGAAAATAGGGGCAGATACCGTGCTGGCGGGCAATGTCCGCCAGTACCATCTGGGTCAGGGCGCCGCTGTGATTGGCGGCGTCCTTACGGGCCGCCGGCAACCGGTCGAAGAAGCCCTTCGCCAGCGGGCAGGCGTCCCCATGGCACGCCTTGTCCGGGTGCTCGCAGGCATGATCCTTGGCCACCAGTTCCAGGGTTCGCAGGGGCAACGGGCCGGGTTGCTTTTCCCGCAACAGGTGAACGGCATCGACGGCCAGTTGCCGGGCGGTATTGCGGCTGGTCAGGTAGAACAGGCGGTCCTGTCTGGCCGTGGGCATCGCCATCAGGGCCGGGAAAAGGGTGCCAAGTGTCTTGCCAAGGCCGGTGGGTGCTTCCAGCAACAATGTCTGTTGACGGACGCTGTTCCTGTAGACGGTTTCCGCCAGGGCGCGCTGCTGAGGTCGGAAGTCCGGGAAGGGAAAGGCCAGGTTTTTTAGCGCCAGATCCCTTTCATGCCGGTGATTGGCTTCCTGTTCAGCCCAATCGCTGTAGTGTTCACAGAGATGTTCCAGCTCCTGCCACAATTCCTCCGCGAAGGCCGTTTCGGTGATGGGGGTTTCCTTGTCCTTGCCGACATCGTAGTAGATCAGGGCGAGATCGATCTGGCTCAACTTTTCCTGTCGACACAGTAACGCTCCGTAGGCCCGCAATTGTGCACGGTGTAGATTGCGCTGGGCTTCCCGTACCCGGGACAGGTCACCGCGGTGGGTCTTGATTTCCTCCAGTCGGCCGGCGATCGGGTCGTAACCGTCGGCCCGCCCACTGACCATCAGTTTGCCGCATTGGCCGGCCAGGGCCACTTCGCTTTGATACCTCGGGCCGCGACGGGCCTGCACCGCACCGTGGCCGGCAATGCCTTCTTCCGACGTGGGCGCCGGGGTGTAGCGCAGGTCCAGATCGCCCTTGCGGGCGGCGAATTCACACAGCGTTCGTACCGCGACGTTGAGGTCGGTCATCGGTCGGTCCAGCGCACATAGCAGACGGAGACGGGAATGCCGTGGTCAACGCAGAACTCAAGCCATCGGGTCTGATGATCCTGCAGGCGGTCGCCAGGGCCTTTGACCTCGATCATTTCATAGCGCCGGTTTGGATCGTTGTGGTCGGGCCGAAAGCGGATCAGGTCAGGAAAGCCGCTGCGGTGTTCGCGCAGGTTGCCCAGCAGGCGCCGGAACATCCGCTCCAGGTGTTGGGCCGGGATGCACGTCAGCGCCATTTCAAGCAATTCCTCCGAGAGTATTGGCCAGATCACAAACGGCGACGCGATGCCCTGTTTTCCCTGCCAGGTATCGCGGATTCGGGTTTTGTAATTGTCAGAGGCCAGCGTGCCGAGGCAGTCGTCAAACAGTGCCTGACGACGTTCTACAAAATCCTCCCGGTACAGGTCCACCGGCCCGGTGTGAAAGGGATGGAAGAATGCGCCGGGCAAAGGTTCGAACAGGGCGGGCCAGCAGAGCAGGCCAAACAGGCCATTGATGAGGGTGTTTTCCACATAGGCAACGGGGGTGTCGGGTTCGCTCAGGTGTTGCATGGCCGCCCACTCCACCGAGTGGCCGTCCGGATTGTCCAGTTCCAGGGTGAACGCCGTCAGTTGCGGGCGTTCGCTTTGCTGGGGTAGCGCCTCTCCCAGTTTCTTCGCCAACCGCGTCAGGATGCGTTCGAGTCCGCGTTCCTCGGCGCCAAACCTGGGTTCGTCGGTGGCGGCCTGGGCAATCTTCCAGGCCTCGTGGTGTTGCTTCAGCCGTTCCAGAAGGCGTAGCTGGCGCAGCCGTGATTCGCGGTGCCCACTGAGGCGATAGGCCTTCAACGCCAGCTCGGTGTTACCGCCGCGCTCCGCCAGCTTGCCCAGTTCGAACAGCAAGCGGCCGCGCCGGCTTTCCAACCAGGCATTCTCATTGGCCGTGGGGATGTCCTGCCATACCGTTTCTGGTGCCTCGCCCTGATCCAGGCGTTCCCGGCAGTGGTGCATCACCAGATAACGATCCACGTCGTCACGTTTGTCAAAAGCCCGGGACTCGGCAGAAAGCGGTACCTGTTCATACTGCTGGTGGCCCAGCTCCACCAGTACGAAATCGGACCAACTCTGGCGCAGGTTGCCGAAAAACATCAGCCGCAGTCGGTCAAACAGGGCCATGTGGTTCAGGCGGATTACCTGTGTGGAGACGTCTGGTAGCCAGAGGTCCACAGGAGCGATGTCGGGATGCAGTGGAATCAGGGTGTCTTTCAGAAGACCCTTGGCGGCCGTCGCTGGCAGGCCGGCCGCTGAGATCTGGTTAGCGAGGGCAGTGCGAAGCTCGCCGAGCGTGAACAGGCGAAACAGCTCGGCAAGGGGAACGCTCGGATTGTCCTCAATCCAGCCTTTGGTGGCGAGCGCGCTCACGGCGTCATTCACCGGTACACCGATCTCCGGGTAGTTGAACTTCTCCACCCGGAACAGGTCGCCGGTGCGCATGACCATACGAGCCAGCAGTGCCCTTGCCGGCTGATCCAAGCTCAGCAGGCCATCTACCTTTCCGATTTCATCGGCGGTCAGCAGATCGCTGTGAAAACGCCGGACCCAGCGCACCACTGTCTCGAAGTTCTCAAGATAGTACAGCGGATTGTCCAGGTCCGCGGTGCCGGGAATGTGAGTCTGCTGGTCTGATGCGAGGGGCATGGCTGGGCGTCAGATATCCACGACAATCGGTGGGTTCAGCGGCTTGAACTGGCCGGTGCAGGTGCTGGCGTTGACATGCAGGCAGTCATTCAGCATTTGCTGGCCATAGCTTTCGTGGATATGCCCGAAGATGTGGAGTTTGAGCGTAAGCCGTTCCAGCTCCCTGGCCAGATCGCTACAGCCTACCGCCAGTGACTCGTTCACCTTATCGAGGATGCCTGCTGGCGGACCATGGGTGATAAGAACGTCAGTGTCTGACGGTATCTGTGCCCAGCGCTCCGCAATGGGCGCTCCACGCTCGAGGTTGAATGCCCAGTCGAAAAAGATCGGTGTCCAGGGGCTGCCCCAGAATTTCAGTCCTTCGATGTCGATGCTTCTGTCCCGAAGGTAAACGGCGTTCCTGATCAGTGCTTCGGCGTCTGCAGGCTCATCCTGCAGGCACCAGTCGTGGTTGCCGGCAATCAGGATCTTGTGGCGGTGGGGCTGTTCGGAAAACCAGTTGTCCAGGTCCTCGAGTTCCTCAAGGGTGCCCACTCCCAGGCAGTCGCCGGCGTGGATCAGCACGTCGCCATCGGGCACCACCACCTGGCGGTGCATGCTGTGGGTATCGGATATGCAGACCAGTCTCATGATGGCTCGCCGGGTTCGTCGGGACTATAAAAAACACCATGGCGTCCGGCACCAGCGGAAAACCGGCCGGCGCCCTCGATGGCTTCCTTGAACACCACAGGATAGCCGCCAGCGCCTTCCGCCGCCAAGGCTTCGGACAGTTCCAGGTCCCACTGGTGAATGGCGGAGTGTCGGTCGGCGCGCAGGCACTTCTGCGGGAACGCTGCAATGTCGGCGGCAAGAGCTTCTGCTGCGTATCGCGCCTGTCCATCAGGCACCACCCGATTTGCAAGCCCCATCGCCTTGGCTTCTTCCGCATTGACCGGTCGACCGGTCAGAATCATATCCATGGCGTTGCCGTGGCCAACAATGCGTGGCAGGCGCACGGTGCCTCCATCGATCAGCGGTACCCCCCAGCGGCGGCAGAACACGCCGAAGGTGGCGGATTCCTCTACGACTCGCAGGTCACACATCAGTGCCAGCTCCAGTCCCCCGGCCACGGCGTAGCCGGATACGGCAGCGATCACCGGCTTCGACAATGACATGCGGGAAGGGCCCATTGGACCGTGGGCTGTTCCGGTTGGCTCGATCTCGTTGCGGCGCTCCGGATCGCCGACGGCTTCCAGATCGGCGCCGGCGCAAAAATTGCCACCCTCGCCCCAGAGCACAGCCACCTTGAGGGTGTCATCAGCCTCAAAGTCGGTGAACGCCTGGCGCAGGGCGTTGGCAGTTTCGCGGTCGACGGCGTTTCGTTTCTCCGGGCGGGCGAGAACAATGGTCAGCACATGACCGCTGGCTTGAGAGTATACGGATGGGGGTGTCACATGGCCTCCAACGAATTATTGTTGTCGGGCCGTTTCAGCTAACGCTTGTCTCCGGCGTCAGTCTTCCGAATTCTGCCCGGTTCCGGCCCTTGTCCTTGGCATTGTATAGCGCCGCGTCGGCTTCGATCATCATATCTGCGAAGGTTTTGTGATGGCCGGCTTTTTCAACACCTCCTATGCTGGCGGAGATGTACAGTGGCAACCCGTCTATTTCCTGGCCGTTGGTGGCGATGGTGTCCAGCAGACGGCGGGTGATGATGCGCACGTCGTCATCACCGGTGATGCGAAGCACCATCGCAAACTCTTCTCCCCCGACACGGCCAATGATGTCGTCATCCCTGAGTTCGTTTTTCAGCGTGCGTGCGACCAGGCGGAGGGCGTCATCTCCGGCTGCATGTCCCCAGCGGTCGTTGACTTGTTTGAAGTGATCCAGGTCCAACATCAGTACGGCCAACTGCGTCTGGGACTGTGTCGCCTGGTCAAAGGCCCGGATGCCTTCCCGGAACAGGGAGCGGCGGTTGTATAGCCCGGTCAGGCCGTCGCGCTCCGCCATCACTCTCAGGCGCTGTTCGGAATGGGTAAAGGCCAGCAATGGCAGTGCCAGGGTCGTCGCGGTAGCCAGCAGAATATGGTTGACGAGGATTAACTGCAGCACGAAACCGGTATTGGCCTGGTTCAGGCCAAGCCAGTCCATGCCGATCACCAGTGCCTGGGACATCATCAGTACCCCATGCATGGTAAACAGCACTTTCAGAATCCTGACGGGCAGTGACGGTGTGGTATCCAGTTTCGACAGGGTGTAGACCGCAAAAATGAAAATGGCGGCCGAGAACAGGGCTGTTAGCAGGCGGGCATTCAGCGGATCGCCTTGGAAGGTGAGCAGCAGGATCAGCAGATAACAGGCCGCGGATAAGCGCAGAGCATGGCGGGAGCGGCGGGTTTTACGCGATGCACTGCCGGAGAAGCGCTGCAGGCCCGCCAATACCAGCAACGGGGAAAGGCCGAGAAACAGGTGAGCCAGGAACACGGTGATCCAGGGCGTATCGATAAAGGCGCGTGTACCTGCGAACAGGGTACCCACCGCGAAGGTCATACACGCCAGTGCCCACAACCGGAAACAATGCTGGCGGGAACGCAGCCGGAAAATGGCCCACAATAACCCACCGATCAATAGATTGATCGCGACAGAAAGCAGCAGCAAAGTCGGCAGGTGAACGGTAAATCCCATAGTCATCCCTGGTGACGGATTTTCGCAGTTTCACAGAGTACGCCCCCAGGGACGTTACGATCAGTAAGCTTTGTGTGTCGTTTCTTAGTGCATAAGCTAACAGGGAGCAGCCGCAGCCGCCAGCGCCGGCAGAGCGTGGCTGGCGGCTGGCCGTTTGGTTATGCGGCTT
The DNA here is from genome assembly GCF_001566815.1 of Marinobacter sp. Hex_13. Classification (NCBI taxonomy): domain Bacteria; kingdom Pseudomonadati; phylum Pseudomonadota; class Gammaproteobacteria; order Pseudomonadales; family Marinobacteraceae; genus Marinobacter; species Marinobacter sp. Hex_13. Next base: position 2,379 of record NZ_LSMM01000043.1, on the reverse strand, counting down.
TCAGTGTCTTCATGTCGATCACGAAACGGTACTTCACATCGCCTTTCTTCATGCGCTCGTAGGCTTCGTTGATGTTTTTGATGTCGAGCATTTCCACGTCACAGGTGATGCCGTGATCGGCGCAGAAATCCAGCACTTCCTGGGTTTCGGGCATACCGCCGATGAGAGAGCCTGCCAGCACGCGGCGCTTGAATACCAGGCCGCCGGCTTCCAGGGGCGGATCGACCGGTTCCAGTAAGCCCACGAGGATGTGGGTGCCGTCGAACGTCAGGCAGTTCAGGTACGGATTCAGGTCATGCTGTACCGGCACGGTATCCAGCATGAAATCGAAGGATTCGGCGGCCGCTTCCATCTGGCTGTCGTCGGTGGAGACGACAACATGGTCGGCGCCCTGTTTCTTCGCCTCGGCCACCTTGCTTTCGGAGCGAGTGAAGATGGTGACCTCCGCGCCCAGGGCCTTGGCGAATTTCACGCCCATATGGCCGAGGCCGCCCATGCCGATAACGCCCACTTTGTCGCCAGGTCGAACGCCGTAGTGGCGTAGTGGGGAGTAGGTGGTAATGCCTGCGCAGAGAATGGGGGCGGCGGAGGCTGGGTCCAGCTTTTCCGGGACTTTCACCACAAAGCGCTCGCTGACCACAACCCGGTCGGAATAACCGCCGTAGGTGATGGAGCCGTCATAACGGTCCTCGCCATTGTAGGTGGCGGTCATGCCTTCCAGGCAATACTGTTCGAGGCCGGATTCGCAGGCGGAACAGCTACGGCAGGAATCCACCATGCAGCCTACGCCGACCGTATCGCCCACCTTATAGTCTGTCACGTCGGAGCCAACAGCAGTGACACGGCCAATGATCTCGTGGCCGGGAATTACCGGAAACTGCGTGACGCCCCAATCGTTCTGGGCGAAGTGGATATCGGTGTGGCAGACCCCGCAGTAGTCAATCTCAATGGAGACATCGTCCGGGCGCGGTTCGCGCCGTTCGAAGCTGATGGGGGCCAGCTTTGAGTCGGCTGATTCAGCTGCGTAGCCTTTTGCAGTCGCCATGGTCCGTGTTCCTTCTTAGTCGGTAAATGTTCAAACCTGTACGCAGTAACTCCGGGTGTGAGTCAGTTTTTCAACCGCAAGTTCCTTTTATGAAAGGAATATCATCAAGGGTTAATGACGATGGGTGTGGCGGTAGTCGGTGGGGGACTGGCCCATGACCTTCTTGAACAGTCGCGAAAAATAATAGTTGTCGTCATAGCCCAGAAGGCTACTGATCTGGGTAAAGGAGTGGTCCGTGGTGTCCAGTAACTGGCAGGCCTGTTCCACTTTCAGGTGCAGGAAATGCTGGATCGGGGAGACGCCGGTCAGGGCCCGGTAGCGGGTGGCAAAGTGTGCGGGTGAGAGCCCCGTCAGGTCCGCCAGTTGATTGAGCGTGATGCGCTCATCCAGATGCTCGCGCATGAAGTTATGAATGATGTCCAGGTCTGGCTGCTGCGCCTGGCCGGCCTCGCCGACGCTCAGCGGAACGGCCGCCAGCAACTGGCGTAGCCGGTTGGCCACATGGACCAGGCCGGGGGTGCGGAAACCGGTCTGCCGTACCGAAAGCAGGCCGTTGAAGTCCACCAGCAATCGGGGTTGCCGACCGATGTGCTGAACGCGGATGCCGTCGGTAAATCCCATGTGTTCCCGAAAGTGTTCCGCCAATGGGCCTGCATAGTGCACCCAATGAATTGTCCATGGGTTCTCCGGTGCGGCGGTGTATCGGTGGGCGGCGCCGGCCGGTATCAGCACCAGGTCGCCCGCCCGTATCAGGCAGGGTTCGTCTTCGACATTCAGGTAGGCTTCCCCCTCCGTGCAATGGATCAAAAGATCGTCATTGTGGTGCTCCCGGTGCATGTGGTGGCCTGCGGCGCGGCGATAGTGACCGAAGGCGAGCGGGTACAGGTCGCGGGTCAGCGGATGTCGTGACAGGCCGCGTATGACCGGGTCAGGGATGACATAACGAATGCTGTCCGGCGGTACGGGCCACTGTGATGTTTTGGTCATCGTAGGCGCCTGTTTCATGATGGATTCGAAAGATAGTCCATCATGGTCGAAACTTAGTCAATCATTAAGCGGCAGAAGGCTGTGCTAGGATCGATGACAACCATAGGGCACAGGCCCAAAGACCTACAACAATGACAGGGAATATTGCTATGAAAAACGTACCCCTTTATATCGGTGGTGAGTTCGTCCAAAGCCAGACTGAGCAGTGGATTGACGTTACTGACCCAGCTACCAATGAAGTGATTGCCCGTGCACCCTGCACCACCGACGCCGAGATGCGTCGCGCTATCGACAACGCAGGCGAAGTGTTCAAGACCTGGAAAGAGGTCCCGGTCTCCGAGCGCGCC
>NZ_LSMM01000042.1:0-50829 GCF_001566815.1 Marinobacter sp. Hex_13 | reverse complement strand
AGGTTTCGGAGCCACTGATTTCACTGAGCTCAACCTCCATCGACATCTCGAGATCATCCTCATTGTTGGGGACCAGTCCGATGTGACTCGGGCGGATACCAAACCAGTAATCGCCGGGTTCGAGCCGTGCGAGTTCCTGAGTCAACGCATGATGGGAGTATTCGTCGAAGGTCACTTCCGTGTCGGTGACCCGGCCCTTGATCATATTCATGGGCGGCTCACTGAACAGTTGTGCCGCCAGGGTGTTCACTGGGTTGCGGTAAACGTCCATCACCGGGCCGCTCTGAACGATCCGTCCCTCGTTCAGGAGCGTGGTGACACCTCCCAACGCCAGCGCCTCGTTGGCTTCGGTGGTGGCGTATACGGCAATGCATTGGCGTTCGCGGAACAGTTCCCGCAACTCAGCGCGCAACTCTTCCCGCAGTTTGTAGTCGAGGTTCACCAGCGGTTCGTCAAACAGGATCAGGGTCGCGTCCTTGACCAGGGCCCTGGCCATCGCCGTGCGCTGCTGTTGCCCCCCGGAAAGCTCCAGCGGATACCGCTTCAGCAAGGGGTCAATCTGCAGCATGTTCGCGGTTTCCTTGACCCGTCGGTCAATCTCACTCTCCTTCATCTTGGCCAGACGCAGGGGCGAGGCGATGTTTTCGTACACCGTGAGGTTGGGATAGTTGATGAACTGCTGATAGATCATTGAGACATTGCGTTGTTGAACGCTTTGCCCGGTGACATCGTTGCCGTTGTAGATGAGGCGGCCGTCATCGGGCTTGTCCAGCCCGGCCATCAGCCGCATCAACGAGGTTTTGCCGGCCAATGTACGCCCGAGCAGAACGTTGAACGAACCTGCCTCAAACGTGATGTTCGCGTCGCGGATGTAATCGACTCCATCCACGACACGGGAGAGGTTCTCCAGCGTTAAGGACATAGGCTTTCCTTTGTTGTTCTTGTGGCACGTTATCCGCCGTCACCGCAGGCGACCGGCGAAAATTCGATTTCGAATACATAAAGGCAATGAGCATACCAATGTAGGTGAAAACCACGAGCAAATACGTAGACCATTGTTTTTATTGCCATTAAATTTCTGGAAAATTTCTTTATTGAAAACAAAAATGTTCGCTATCAAACTTTTTGTTCAGTTTGAACATTGACCTGAACAACCAATGAGCACATTATTGAACATCGTAGCGAACAGATTCGCGGCCTCGGGCCACCCTGGCGGGGTGCGAAAAAACAAAACGAACTTCAGGAACGCGGAGGATTCGCGTGAAAAGGCAACAAGAGAGGGCGGAATACCGATCCATCATCGCGGATTCCTGGAACCGCTGTATTGGTTACGGGCTTCACCATGACTACGAACCCGAACCCGCGAACCTCGACGACCGTGCCCGGGAAACGCTGGAAAAAGACTACGAAGCGTTACTCAGCACAACAGAGACGGAAGTACTTCCCTACTACAACAACATCATGTCCAACAGCCGCTGCCTGATCCTGCTGGCCGACTCCCATGCCCAGGTCCTGAAGGGCTGGGGCGACAAACGCATTACCGAAAGCCATCTGCGGCCATGGTTCAGCGCAGGCGCCAGCTGGCACGAACGCTACGCTGGCACCAACGCCATCGGCACTTCCATCGCCACCCGCTCGCCCGTCCAGGTCCAGCGAAACGAACACTTTCTCAAACTCAACCGGAGCATCATCAGTTCTGCGGCGCCGATATTCGATACCGACAGAACCCTGGTGGGGGTTCTCAGTGCCTTCAGTGATGCCTACCTACCGCAGGCGCATACGCTGGGGATGGTTCGTCTTCTTTCGCAATCGGTTGAAAACCGTCTGATCGTCAGGCAGTTGGGGGGCAATCATTTTATCCTCACCCTCAACACCACGGCGGACAATATCGACAGCCCCTGGTCGGGACTGATCGCATTTGACCCCAACGGCCGCATAGTTGCCTCCAATCAGCGGGCAGATCAACTACTCGGCGAGCCTTTGTCAGGGCGCAACCTGAACTCGCTGTTCATTGAAAACCGGAACCTGATACTGAATCACTCCCACAACACCCCCATACAGCTCACGACCACGAAACGAGTGCGGCTGTCAGGACTGTTGAAGCGGCCGGTCTCGCTCGACACCGTCACCACAAAGCCCGCGCGCGCAATACCCCGTGCCAGGCCCACGGAGCCAGGCATGGCTGGCGTTTCCATGGACGATATTGAACATGGGGATCCACTGGTCCGACGCTGTGCCGACCAGGCGAGGAAGGTTCTGGAGAGAGGCGTTCCGATACTGATTTGTGGTGAAACCGGTGTGGGCAAGGAAGTGATGGTCAAAGCCCTGCATGGAACCAGCCAACGATGCGCGCAGCCTCTGGTCTCCGTTAACTGTGCGGCGATCCCACCGGAGCTTGTCGAATCCGAACTGTTTGGCTACGAGGCCGGCGCATTCACCGGCGCCCGCGCCCAGGGTTCTCTGGGCCTGATACGCAAGGCCGACAAGGGCATTCTGTTCCTGGACGAAATCGGAGAAATGCCCCTGGCCGCCCAATCCCGGCTATTGCGCGTGCTGCAGGAACGGGAAGTGACACCGGTGGGCTCCACGGAACGCATTCCCGTGGACCTACTGCTGGTGTCTGCGACCAACCGCCCGCTCGCAGATCGAATCGACAATGGTGAGTTCAGAGCGGACCTCTACTACCGCATCAATGGCCTCAGCCTTGAGCTTCCAGCACTCAGGGATCGAATGGACCGGCGCGAGCTGATCCGCAGAATCTATCTGGAGCATCGTGACAGCGGCCAATCGGACACTCTGAACAATGAGGTAATGGCGGCGCTTGAGAATCACCCCTGGCCCGGCAATATTCGCCAGCTGGTGAACATCGTCCGCGTCGCCGTGGCCATTGCCGACGGCGACGACGTGCAACTCTGGCATCTGCCGGAGGATTTCCTGGCGGATTATGAGAGTCAAACCAGGCCCGAGCGCAAACCGGTATTCGATGCATCGCCCTACAGAGAATCGCCCCAGGCGAATGACAACTCCCGGAATGACACCATGGATCAGACACTGGTGGTCTACCGACAGTGCATGGGCAACGTGTCCCGTGCAGCCAGGGAACTGGCTGTCAGCCGCAACACCCTGTACAAGCGACTTCGGGATCTGGGTGTAAGGTAGTCATAGCTTGCGAATGGCTTTAAGCCAGCCGTCGTAGAGCTTGTCACGCTGGGCTTTAGTCATCGTTGCCTCAAAACTGCGGTCGCATCGCCACATACTGCTCAGATCCTCCAGGCTTTTGTAGACACCCGCCTGCAGGCCAGCCAGATAGGCCGCGCCCAGCGCGGTGGTCTCCACCAATGCAGGCCGATCGACCCGCGCCCCGAGGATATCCGCCAGGAACTGCAGTACCCAGTTGTTGGCCACCATGCCACCGTCCACACGCAGGGTAATGGGCCTTATGCCATCCTTCTCCATCGCCTTCTGCAGATCCTTGGTCTGATAGCAAACCGATTGCAGGCCAGCGGTCACGATTTCCTTGATCCCGGTATCACGGGTCAGCCCGAAAATCGCCCCACGGGCGTTGGGGTCCCAGTACGGTGCGCCCAGGCCCGTAAACGCTGGCACCAGATAGACCCCGTGGTCCACCGGTGTGCCTTCCGCCAGGGGTTCGGTCTCACAGGCGTCCCGAATCAGCTGCAATCCGTCTCGCAGCCACTGGATAGCCGCACCGGCGATAAAGATACTCCCCTCCAGCGCGTAGGCAGGCTTTCCGTTGAGGCGATAGGCTACCGTTGTGAGCAGGCGGTGCTCTGACGTCAGAGCCTTGTCGCCGGTGTTCAGCATCAGGAAACAGCCGGTACCGTAGGTGCTTTTCGCCATTCCGGTTTCAAAGCACGTCTGGCCGAACAGGGCCGCCTGCTGGTCCCCCGCCATACCCATGACGGACGTACCACCCAGCCGACCGTTACCGACGATCTGGCCGAAGTCGGCTGCCGAATCCATCACCTGCGGCAACAACGAGGCAGGAATGCCGAACAGGTCAAGTAGCTCCGGGTCCCAATCCTGATCGTGAATGTTGAACAACAGGGTGCGACTGGCATTGGTCGCATCGGTCCTGTGCTCCCTGCCGCCGGTCAGTCGCCAAAGAAGAAAACTGTCGATCGTGCCGAACGCCAATTCTCCGCGTTCCGCCCGTTGCTGGGCGCCCGGTACGTTGTCCAGTATCCAGCGAATTTTCGTCGCCGAAAAATAGGGGTCAATCAACAGCCCTGTCTTGTTGTTCACTGAAGGTTCAAGGCTTTGCTTCTTGAGCGATTCACACCAGTCCGCGGTTCGCCTGTCCTGCCAGACGATCGCCGGGTAGATGGCCTCGCCCGTTGCGCGGTCCCACAACACCGTGGTTTCACGCTGGTTCGTTATGCCAACTGCGACAACCTCATCGTTGTCACCACACCCCTTGGCCATCACGTCATCGCAGGTTTCCTGGACAGTACGCCAGATGTCTTCCGGCTCATGCTCGACCCAGCCGCTCGCGGGAAAATGCTGAGGGAACTCCTGCTGGCTCGTCGCGTGGATGTTGCCATCCAGGGTGAAAAGGATGGCGCGGGAACTGGTTGTCCCCTGGTCGATCGACAGAATGTACTGAGTCATAGTTGTTTTGCCTCGGGCCAGTGTTCTTATTTTTTCGTATTTTTACTTTTTTGAAAACAAAAGCCAACCCTTTTTACGGGCGAAAACTTACCCGCACTTCGCAAGCCTCACACAAGCCCCTAAAAATGCTGCACAAAGGCACAAAACACTCTAAACTGAGTTCAGGTTTGAAATCGCTATTTCGTTCGTTACAGAAAAACCGTGAACCGGAGGAAGTTGAATGGCACAACGACGCCGACAGGACCTGATCATGGAGCTCATCCAGCAGAACGGCTTCGTGACCACCGAGCAACTGGTTGATCAGTTCAAGGTAACGCCGCAAACCATCCGCCGGGATTTGAACGACTTGGCCAGCCAGAAGAAACTGCGCCGGCATCACGGCGGCGCCGGCATCGACTCCAGCACGGTGAACACTGCCTACCAGGCTCGCAAAATCATGGACCTGGAAGCCAAGGAGCGCATCGCTGAAGCACTGGTCGACATGATCCCCGACAACTCATCCATGTTCATCAACATCGGCACCACCACGGAAACCATTGCCAAGGCCCTGCTTGAGAAAAACAACCTCCAGGTAGTCACCAACAACCTTCACGTCGCATCCATTCTTTCCGCCAAGGAAGACTTCCACATCATTATTGCCGGCGGCGAAGTGCGTAACCGCGACGGCGGCATCGTGGGTGAAGCCACTCGGGACTTCATCAACCAGTTCAAGATGGATTTCGGCATTATCGGTATCAGCGGCATCCACAGTGACGGTTCTTTGCTGGACTTCGATTACCGGGAAGTGCGGGTTGCCCAGTCCATCATCGAGAATTCCGGCCAGGTACTGCTGGCCGCGGACCATTCCAAGTTCGGCCGCAACGCCATGGTGCGCCTCGGCAGCATTGCCCAGGCAGATCATGTGTTTACCGATGAACCGCCTCCCGTCGAAATCCGCCAGCTCCTGCGTGAAAACAACGTGGAACTGCACCTGGTCTGACCCCTCCATCGCCGCAACCATCACCCAGTCATAGCCTGGCAGCGTGACTCCCAAAGCCTTCGCCCACTTTTTTTCGTTTTTTTTCTGTATTTTCCTTTACGAATATATTTTGCTTTCGCATAATGTGGGTATACGTTTCTGTGAAAATCGGAAAGAGCGCCGGAAGCGTCCTTTCATTGGCGTCAGGAGATGACTCGAGATGACCGAGGAGAACAATACATTTGACGTTGTCGTTGTGGGCGGTGGCGTCAACGGCACAGGTATCGCCATGGACGCCGCAGGCCGCGGACTGAAGGTGTTGCTTTGCGAAATGAACGACCTCGCCTCAGCCACCTCGTCCAGCAGCAGCAAGCTGATTCATGGGGGTCTCCGATACCTTGAGCACTACGAGTTCCGCCTGGTACGTGAAGCCCTGGCAGAACGGGAGTCGCTGCTGCGAAATTCGCCACACATCATGTGGCCAATGCGCTTTCGGTTGCCACACCGCCCTCACCTTCGCCCCGCCTGGATGATCCGGACCGGGCTGTTCCTTTATGACCATCTGGCCAAGCGAGAGGTCCTTCCTGGGTCGCGCTCCATAAAGTTCGATGAGAAGGATCCGCTCAAGTCGGATATCACCAAGGGTTTTGAGTATTCAGACGGCTGGGTGGATGATGCTCGCCTGGTGGTACTGACCGCCAAGAAAGCCCAGGAGTGCGGCGCCACCATCCTGACCAGAACCAAGTGCATCAATGCCGAGCGCGGCGCGGATTCATGGAACGTATCGCTTCAGGATATGAATGACGACAGTATCCACCACGTCTCCGCTAAGGTGATTGTCAATGCGTCGGGCCCCTGGGTAAGCCGGCTGTTCAGCGAAAGCCTGTCCATGAAAGCGCCAAAAACCATTCGCATGGTCAAGGGCAGTCATATTGTGGTGCCTCGCCTCAATCGGGAAACCGAGGCCTACATTCTCCAGAATGAAGACGAACGCATTGTGTTCGTCATCCCCTACGAGGACGAGTTCTCCCTGGTAGGCACCACCGACGTGGATTACGAAGGCGACCCGAAAAAAGCGAAAATATCACCGGAAGAAACCGAATATCTGCTGGATATCGTCAACTCGCACTTTAAACGCCAGCTAACGGAAAGCGATGTGGTGTGGTCCTATTCCGGCGTTCGACCTTTAATGGACGACGAAGAGGGCGATGCCAAGAAGGCTTCCCGCGATTACTCGTTTGAGGTCAGCCGGGAAAAGGGCAAGGCGCCGGTCATCTCCGTCTTTGGTGGCAAGATCACTACCTACCGCAAACTTGCAGAAGCTGCGACGGACAAACTCTGCCAGTTTTTCCCACACGCCCGCGGTCCGTGGACGAAAACAGGCATCCTGCCCGGCGGTGATTTCGAGAATCACGACACTCTCGAGGCAAGCCTGTCAGCCGAATACCCGTGGCTTCCCGAAGCGGTATACAGCCGTTACGTGCGTACTTACGGCACCAAGGCATACGACTTTCTGGGCGACGCAAAATCCATCCAGGATCTGGGATTTCGGTTTGCCGGCACACTCTACGAGCGCGAAGTCGAGTATCTTATCAAGCATGAATGGGCGATGACGTCGGAGGACATTCTCTGGCGCCGCACCAAACAGGGGCTCTATGCCACTGAAGACGATGTTCGGGAGCTGGACAGATATCTATCCGCCCAGGCAACCCCGCAACCGCAAACCGTTGCTCTCCACCACAGCGCCTGAATCACTCTCTCAGGCATTTCGCTCCGGCCGGCCTCCCCCGCCCGGAGCTTTTTTGTGCCCCTTTACTGGCAAGCACTCCCCGGTATCCCTGGATACGAAAAAGCCGGATGCCTTACGGCACCCGGCTTTTCCTGCCCCATCCTTCGTCCAGTCAGTAGGGTGTATAAGGCTCTTCCGCTTCTATCAGAACGTCAGCTGTGAGCCAACAATGAACGCATCGTATTCACCCTGACCACCCTCTGTGCCCAGCGTCGTGTACTCGGCCATCAGGGTCAGGGCGTCCGTAGCGGCGTAACGCGCAAACACCATGGTCAGATCCGTATCGTTCGCGCTCGAGTTGATGTCGTCTTCACCCTCGCCGTAGCTGACACCCAATGTGGTGCGGTTGAAGCCGTATGTCGTCTCAACGTACCACTGACTGGCGTCTTCCTCGTTCGGATCCAGGCGAGCGGCAAATACGCCGTTCCCGGTACCGGACGTCATGGAATAGTTACCACGAACATTCAGGTTGCCGAGCGACACCGAACCACCAAAATCGACACCAGACATGGTGTAGTCGTCAAAGGTGCCGGTCTTCGAGTCTACATCCTGAGTAAAGGCACTTGACCACAACGAGAACATATCCGCGGTGTAGACCACGTTGCCCTCAATTCGGGGCGCGCTGTATTCCGCATCAGCTACGCCATCCACCTTGGAGGGGCTGAATACACCCACCTTGAATTGCAGACCACCCAGGCTATTCGAGGTATACATCACACGCGGCGTGAAGTTGGCGTAGAAGTAACCATTACCAATACGTCCCGCCGTTGCAGCCACCTGATCCGGGCCGCCGATCAGGCCGACACCCAGGGCACTGCCGTTGTCCCCGATAGCTGGAACACCAAAGATCCCGAAGCCCTTACCAATGTTGACCTGACCGAAATCACCGGCAACCGCGATCTCGGACACGCGGCTGCGGAAATTCGCATTGGCATCACCAGGCGCTATGTCTGCGTTCATCTGGAAGTGACCCGATACTTCCAGGCCATTCTGGGTGGGAGCGTAGATGTTGGTTTGCAGCGTAGCCGGGTTAAAGCCTGTGGTGATGGTAAACGAGTCTTCGTCCGTTGGATCGTCGTAGTTGCCAAGTACCGCGAAGATTGGAATGTGACCGTTGAATCCCGCTTTCCAACCGCTGTCGGATTCGAACGTGGTGTCAGCATATGCCGGCGTAGCAAACGCTCCGGCAACCATCGCAACCCCGGCCGCCAGCGCAGACAATTTGAAAGACTTAATATTCGCGCAGTTTTTGTTTTCGATCATGATAGCTTCCTATTATTGTTTGAGATTTTCTGGCCTATCAGCACTTCCTCTCGTTGGAACCTGAAATAACCTTTATATCAATAACTTGATGGGCTACCTCTTGCTAACAGACACTGTCATCTCGAACATTCATTGCGGTTTTCGGCCGCTTTCTGTTTTCGAGACAGAACAAATCTAGCGCGCTAAAGAAAAAATGGAAAGTTTTAGAACATATTTTATCTGAAATTTACGCCCTTTCATGGCGCAAAAAACAACGAAATAATCCATATATTGTTGTTTTTATTTACTTATTTACAGATACAGAAATATCTATAAATTTTCGTTGACGAACCATAAAACGAACATTACTCTCAATAATGTAGTAAAACCAACAAAAACACATGTAACTAACAACAAGAAAGGTGTTCCATGAGGAAATGGCCAATTGTCGCTGCGACCACCTGCCTGCTGTGCTTCAGCGCAGCCGGTCACGGTTCAGATACGTTTAGTGCGTTGCCGGAAGCACGCAAGCAGGTCATCAATCAGTGGATTTCAGAAAATTTTCAGGCGTCCACGCTATCTACGGAGCAACAGGCAGAAGAGCTTGCCTGGTTTGCACACACCGCCAAGCCGCTGGAAGGCCTTGAGATTTCGGTTCTGTCAGAGAACCTGGCAACGCACCGTTACGAATCCGAAGTACTCGCGAAAGCGTTTTCCGACATTACCGGCATAAAGGTGACTCACGACCTGAAACCGGAAGGCGAGGTCATCCGGCAGGTCAACCTGCAAAGGATCATGGCTGCCAAGGGTCGGTATGACGCCTTCGTCAACGACTCAGACCTGATTGGCACCCACGCGCGCACCGGCTGGGCACTGGCACTGAGTGACTACATGGAAGGCAAGGGGCGCGAGTACACGCTGCCCACGCTGGACCTGAAGGATTTTATTGGCCTGAGCTTCGTGACGGGCCCGGATGGAAAAATCTACCAGTTGCCGGACCAGCAATTCGCCAACCTCTACTGGTTCCGTTACGACTGGTTCCAGCGCCCCGAGTTACGCGCAAAGTTCCTGGAGCGCTATGGCTATGAGCTTGGCGTGCCATTGAACTGGTCCGCCTATGAGGATATTGCCGAGTTCTTCACCGTCCATGTGAAGGAGATCGACGGCGAGCGCGTGTACGGCCATATGGACTATGGCAAACGAGATCCGTCACTTGGATGGCGCTTCACCGATGCCTGGCTATCCATGGCGGGCGCTGGCGACCCCGGGCTGCCCAATGGCCTGCCAGTGGATGAATGGGGAATCCGGATGGAGGAATGTCATCCTGTTGGCTCCTCCGTCGAGAGAGGCGGCGCCACCAACGGGCCGGCCGCTGTTTATGCCTTGCAGAAGTACATAGATTGGCTCAGAAGCTACGCGCCACCGGAAGCGCCAGAGATGAACTTTTCCGAGGCTGGTCCCGTTCCCGCTCAGGGCCAGATTGCCCAGCAAATTTTCTGGTATACCGCCTTCACGTCCGACATGACCAAACCTGGGCTACCCGTGGTCAATGACGACGGTACGCCGAAATGGCGAATGGCACCCTCCCCTTACGGCGCCTATTGGTCGGAAGGTATGAAACTCGGCTATCAGGACGTAGGCGCCTGGACCATTCCCAGAGTGATGAGTGATCGCAGCCAGAAAGCGGCCTGGCTCTACGCCCAGTTCACGGTCTCAAAATCGGTATCACTTCAAAAAACGCTCGTGGGCCTGACGCCGATTCGCGAATCGGACCTGGACTCCCCGGAAATGCAGGCCAGAAGCGCGGAACTGGGCGGGCTGGTGGAGTTCTACCGCAGCCCCGCCCGTGAAGCCTGGACACCGACCGGTGTTAATATCGCCGACTATCCCAAACTGGCCAAACTCTGGTGGCCGAACATCGCCGATGCAATGTCGGGAGAACGCACAGCTCAGCAGGCCATGGATAAACTGGCCGAAAGTCAGGACAGGGCGATGGCGGTGATGGAACGCAACTACACAGTCAAGAATTGCCCACCCCGTATCGCATCAGACGACGATGCAAAAGGTCGCGACTGGTGGCTCGCACAACCAGGAGCTCCGAAGCCGAAGCTGAAGAACGAAAAGCCACCGGGGAAAACCATTCGCTACGAAGATCTTCTTGCGCGCTGGGAAGAAGCCCGATAGGTGTACGACAGACACCTGGGAGCTCAGTCGTCCAGAATATCCTTTACCCGGCGGCGCAGCTCGGGAATAACCTCCTGCTCGAACCAGGGATTGCGCCGTAGCCAAAGGTTGTTTCTCGGGCTGGGGTGTGGCAACGGCAACATGGCCGGCCACACCTCCCGCCATTGCCTCACCCGCTCCGTCACCGACGTTTTCGCCCCTGGCAAGTGCCAGGCATGAGCGTACTGTCCAATCACCAACGTCAGCTCCACATGCTCCAGGCGCTCCAGTAGCAGGTCCCGCCAGGCAGGCGCACACTCCGGCCGTGGTGGCAGGTCACCGTTCTTTCCTGTGCCGGGATAACAGAACCCCATGGGCAAGATCGCCAGTTGCTGTTCGTCGTAGAAAGTGTCCCGGTCAATGCCCATCCAGTTGCGCAGCCGGTCGCCGCTGGGGTCGTTGAACGGCAATCCGGTATCGTGAACACGGCGCCCGGGCGCCTGCCCCACCACCAGCAAACGCGCTGACTGCGAGATCTGGATCACCGGCCGGGGCCCGAGGGGCAACTGAGCTTCACAGATCCGGCACTGGCGAACGTTCTCCACCAATTCACCAAACGGCATCCGGGAATAAAGACTGGTCATTTGTGCCAACCACTCCAGAAGAATAGGCCATTGCATACACAGCCACTTAACGTAACCATAAAGCCTCAACCCGTTAGCCACAAATCGACGATTCCGAGAACGGCACAAGGACTGCTCCGCCCATGAATGCCAAGTCAGATGTTGACTCCAACGCCACCCTGAATGCGTTTCGCGAGGTCGTTCGCAGCCGGCGTTCAGTACGCCGATTTACCGACGAGCCAGTGCCGGAACACGTGCTGGATGATTGCCTTGAGCTGGCCATGCTGGCGCCAAATTCCAGCAATCTTCAGCCCTGGGAATTTTTCGTGGTCAGGACCCCAGACCTCAAAACGCGTCTGGCCGACGCCTGCCTTGGGCAGAACGCGGCCAAAACCGCTCCCCTACTGATTGTCGTAGTCGCCCGTACTGACACCTGGCGAGAGCACTCCCGTATGGCGCTGGAACAATGGCCGGAGGAAAAGCTGCCGGGCATCGTCGAGAAGTACTATTCCAGAATCGCACCCATCCACTACAACCAGGGGCCTTTCGGCCTGCTCGGTGCCGCCAAGAAAGCCGCCGGATTGTTTGTAGGCCTTTCCCGCCCTGTTCCCAGGGGCCCCTATTCAAAGAGTGAGATGAAAGTCTGGGCCACAAAATCCACCGCACTTGCGGCTGAAAACCTGATGCTGGCGCTGAGGGCCCACGGTTACGATTCATGCCCCATGGAAGGCTTTGACGAATGCCGGGTAAGACGGCTGTTGAAGCTACCGCGAAAGGGCCTGGTGACCATGGTACTGGCGGCGGGGAAACGCTCAGACAAGGGCGTGTATAACCGCCAATACCGCTTTGAGAGGGATACGCTCATTCACTACCTGTGAATGAGCGCCGGACTACACTTCCGGGTTGGCCAGCGCTTCGGCAGCCCCCAACAAACCGGTGTACCCATCCATCACCACGTAAACCGGCGTTGATTCCAGCAGGGGACGCATCCGCCCCTTGTCTTCGAAACCTTTCTGGAACGGGCTTTCCAGGAAGAAATCGATGAACCTGGGGAGAATGCCTCCGCACAGGTAAACACCCCCAGTGCCGCCGAGAGTCAGAACCCCATTGCCGGCAACGCGCCCAAGAATCTCGCAGAAGTGCCGCAAAGTCTGGCGGGCAAGCAGATCAGACTGATCCAACGCGGCGGCGGTTATTTTCTCCGGCGCATCCAGGGGGGCGGCCACGCCCTGTATCTCTGCGTGGGCCTGGTAAAGGTTCAGCAAACCCTGACCACACAGGATACGTTCGACGGAAACGCGACCGAACCGGGCCTTCAGAATCCGCAGGATAGCCATCTCGGTGTCGTCTGTCGGGGCAAAGTCCACGTGACCACCCTCAGTCATCAGCGGCACCCAGCCATGCTGCAACGGAACCAACCCCGACACTCCCAGGCCGGTACCCGGACCGATAACCAGCCGGGGGCGCGCCGCATTGCCCGGGCCGCCGCAAACGTGGACCAGCTTATCGGCACTGACATGGGGAACCCCGAGGGCCATGGCAGTAAAGTCATTGATCACTTTGAACGCACCCCAACCAAACCGCCTGCGAACCTCCTCGCTGTCGAAACGCCAGTGGTTGTTGGTCATCCGCACCTGGGTACCCTGGACTGGCGATGCTACCGCAAGACAGACATCCTGCACCTCCCCTACGCCGCAGCGGGCAAGGTAATCAACGATGGCAGCATCAAGATTGTCGTAGTCCCCGCAGGCAAGGACTTCAACAGCCTCAGGGGTAACGTCACCGGAGCGAACGAGAGCAAACCTGGCGTTGGTACCCCCGATGTCTCCTACCAGCGAGTAGTTGTCTTTCGTCATGCGTCGTGATTCCAGAAAAAGCTGGCGCCCTCTTCCGGGTTGCTGGCGGCTTTGCGCATCCAGCCAAACAGCTCCCGGCCCAGGCCGTGATGATAACTGCTCAGGTCCGCTTTTTCTGCCTCGCGGCTGGCAAATTCCTCAGCCGACACCTCAATCTCCAGTGTTCCGGCAACCGCGTCCAGATTGATCACGTCGCCATTGCGCACCCGGCAAAGCTCCCCACCATTCGCCGCTTCCGGATAGACGTGTATGGCTGCCGGCACCTTACCGGACGCTCCGGACATGCGACCATCGGTAACCAGCGCAACCTTATAGCCACGGTCCTGAAGCACACCAAGATACGGCGTCAGCTTGTGCAATTCAGGCATGCCGTTGGCTTTCGGGCCCTGGAACCGGACCACCACAACGCAATCGCGGTTGAGGTCACCCGCATCGAAGGCCGCCTTGAGTTCGTTCTGGTCATTGAACACAACAGCCGGTGCCTTCACTACGCGGTGCTCCTCCGCCACGGCCGACACCTTGATCACGCCACGGCCAAGATTGCCATCCAGAACCCGCAACCCGCCGTCCGGCGCAAAGGGCTCCGCCGCCGTACTCAGCACATCCGGCTTGGCACTTTTCTCAGGCGCCGGCTTCCACACCAGCTTGTCATTCTCCAGTTCCGGCATTCGTGCGTACTGTTCCAGCCCATGCCCCACAACCGTCTCAACGTCATTATGAAGCAGACCGGCACTCAGCAACTCACGGATCAGGAACGGCGTTCCCCCCGCTTCGTGGAAGGCGTTCACGTCTTCCTGGCCGTTGGGATAAATACGCGTCATCGAAGGTACCGCCGATGACAACTCGGAGTAGTCGTTCCAGTCGACAATGATGCCGGCGGCTCGGGCGATGGCGATCCAGTGAATGGTGTGATTGGTGGAGCCACCGGTCACCAGCAGCGCCACCAGCGCATTCACGATACTCTTTTCGTCCACCATGTCGCCCAGACCCAACGTGCCTCCGTGGGGCTTGGACAGCCGGATAACCTGTTCGGTTGCCTCACGGGTCAAGGCTTCACGTAGTGGCGTACCCGGGTTCACGAAGGCCGACCCTGGCAGATGCAGCCCCATTACCTCCACCAGAAGCTGATTACTGTTGGCGGTACCATAGAACGTGCAGGTACCGGGGCTGTGGTAGGACTGGGATTCCGCCTCCAGCAGCTCGTCTTTACCGATCTTGCCCTCGGCGTAGAGCTGGCGAATGCGCTGCTTCTCTTTATTGGGCAGCCCAGACGGCATGGGACCAGCCGGCACCAGAATGGTCGGCAGGTAGCCGAAGCTCAGCGACCCGATCAGCAAACCAGGAACGATTTTGTCGCAGATGCCGAGCAACATGGTGGCATCGAACATATTATGACTCAGGGCGACCGACGTACTCATGGCGATGGTGTCGCGTGAAAAAAGGCTCAGCTCCATGCCCGGCTGGCCCTGGGTCACACCGTCACACATGGCCGGGGTGCCACCGGCAAACTGCGCCACCGAGCCCATTCCGTTGGCCGCCTTGCGAATCACGTCCGGAAAGTCCTGATAAGGCTGGTGGGCCGACAACATGTCGTTGTAGGCGGAGACAATGGCCACATTGGCCTTGTTCATGAATTTGAGGGTGTCTTTATCGGACTGGTTACAGGCGGCAAAGCCATGAGCCAGGTTGCCGCAGGACAGCGTGCTGCGCTGGGGTGACTGGGCTTTGAGCTCGCCCATCCTGTCCAGATAATCCTGCCGGGTAGCGCGACTGCGCTCGATGATCCGCTTGGTAACCGCGTCTACGGTCGGGTGCATAGTGGGTCTCCTGAAACTTGTTATCTAATTACTTTTTTATTCCCGTAAGTTTACTTTCTTTTTTTGCTACTTTCACCCGCCAGCCATTCATTTTTCCATTATTTGTTGTTATATTTACTACATCAGAAACTGAAACGAACAATAAACAAACAAATCTGGAGCCAGAACATGACTATTCGTATCGCAATTAACGGCTTTGGTCGCATTGGCCGCAATGTTCTCCGCGCACTTTATGAAAACGACTACCGAAATGAGCTTCAGGTGGTTGCCATCAACGACCTGGGAGACGCGGAAACCAACGCTCACCTACTCAAATACGACAGCGTGCACGGTCGCTTCAACGGCATTGTGAACCACGATGCCGAATCACTCTCCGTCAACGGTGACCGCATCGCCATCACCGCCATCCGTAACCCCGAAGAACTGCCGTGGAAAGACTACCATGTGGATGTGGTCTTCGAGTGCACTGGCCTGTTTACCGCCCGTGACAAGGCAGAGGGTCACCTCAAGGCCGGCGCACGCAAAGTCATTATCTCAGCCCCCTCTTCTGACGCCGACGCGATGGTTGTCTACGGGGTCAACGACGACGTTCTGACCGCCGAACACAACATCATCTCCAACGCCTCCTGCACCACCAACTGCCTGGCACCGGTTGTTGAAGCATTGCACAGGAAAATTGGCATTGAGAGTGGCCTGATGACCACGATCCACTCGTACACCAATGACCAGAAACTGAGCGACGTCTACCACTCTGACCTGTATCGCGCGCGCTCGGCCACCCAGTCCATGATCCCGACAAAAACCGGTGCAGCCGCAGCCATTGGCAAGGTGATCCCGGAACTGTCCGGAAAACTTGACGGACTGGCCGTGCGGGTTCCTACTATCAACGTTTCCCTGGTGGATTTCGGCTTCATCGCCAGCCGCGACACCACCGTGGAAGAAATCAACGAGGTCGTGAAAGCTGCAGCGGAAAACAACCCGGTCCTTGGCTACAACGCAGAGAAACTGGTTAGTGTGGACTTCAACCACAACGCCCTGTCCAGCATTTTCGACGCCAATCACACACGGGCCATGGGCCGTCACGCGAAAGTCATGGCCTGGTACGACAATGAATGGGGCTTCTCCAACCGGATGCTCGACAACGCTGTTGCACTGATGAAAAAGGCGAGCCAGTAACTCTGCTCACCTGCCACTTCGTCCAGCACAACCGGAAAGCTTCACTGAAAAACAAAAGGAAACTGGAACCATGTTAAGGCGCACCAAGATCGTCGCCACTCTCGGCCCCGCCACCGATTCACCGGAATCACTGTCGGCTATTATTGCTGCAGGCGTCGATGTTACGAGATTGAATTTTTCCCACGGCAGTGCGGAAGACCACATCCAACGCGCCCTGCGGGTGCGGGAATCTGCCGCCGCCAACGGCCGGTTTGTCGCCCTGCTCGCCGACCTTCAGGGGCCAAAACTTCGTATCGCACGCTTCGCGGAAAACAAGGTGACCCTCAAGGCCGGCCAGCAGTTTATCCTGGACGCCAGCATGGACAAGGAAGCCGGCAATGAAGAGCGCGTCGGCATTGACTACGAGCAACTGATTGAAGACGTCAAGCCAGGCGACATCCTGGTACTGGACGACGGCCGCATCGAGATGGAAGTCGAGTCCGTTGACGGCACCAGCATCTCCTCCCGCGTTCTTATCGGCGGCCCCCTGTCCAACAACAAGGGCCTCAACAAGCGCGGCGGCGGCCTCTCCGCCGAAGCCCTGACCGAGAAAGACAAGCAGGACATCAAAACCGCCGCCCGCCTGGGCGCCGATTATGTCGCGGTGTCGTTTGTACGCACTGCCGAAGACATGCACGTTGCCCGCCGCCTGCTGAAGGAAGCTGGCTCGGAAGCACGCCTGGTTGCCAAGATTGAACGCGCGGAACTGGCCCACGATAACGCCGCCCTGGATGCGGTCATCGATGCGTCGGACGCGGTTATGGTGGCCAGGGGCGACCTAGCTGTTGAGATTGGCGACGCCGAGCTGGTGGGCGTTCAGAAGCACATCATCAACCGCGCCCGCGCCCTGAACACGGTGGTGATTACCGCCACCCAGATGATGGAGTCGATGATCGAAAACCCGATGCCGACCCGGGCGGAGGTTTCCGACGTGGCGAACGCGGTGATGGACTACACCGACGCGGTCATGCTGTCTGCAGAAACGGCGGTCGGCGACTACCCCACGGAAGCGGTGGAAGCCATGGTGCGAATTTGCATGGGCGCAGAAAAGCATCCGTCGATGCATCAGTCCAAGCACCGCATTCATGAAAGCATGGAGCATGTGGATGAGGCGATCGCCCTGTCTGCCATGTACGCGGCCAATCACCTGGACGGTGTGACGTCGATTATCTGCATGTCGGAAACCGGTGCCACTCCCCTGCTGATGTCGCGCATCAAATCCAGCCTTCCGATTTTTGCCTTCTCGCGCAATCACTCTACCCAGCATCGGGTAACGATGTTCCGTGGTGTACAGACGGTACCCTTTGATTCGGCGACGATTCCGCCCGAGCAGACAAACTCGCGCGCGGTGGCTGAGCTGGTTCGGATGGGGGCCGTCAAAGAGGGTGACCTGGTGGTGATTACCAAGGGCGATTATGTGAATGCCCAGGGCGGCACGAACACTATGAAGATTGTTCGTGTTGGGGCTGATATTCGCTAGACGGGAATTGGGAGGTGTCGTCTTTTGTAGCCTGATGGTTTTGGTGCCTTGAGGCTGCGGGGCGGG
This sequence comes from Marinobacter sp. Hex_13, assembly GCF_001566815.1. NCBI lineage: Bacteria > Pseudomonadati > Pseudomonadota > Gammaproteobacteria > Pseudomonadales > Marinobacteraceae > Marinobacter > Marinobacter sp. Hex_13. The sequence continues at coordinate 32,988 of NZ_LSMM01000042.1, read as the reverse complement.
GCTTCCCAAAACCGCTACGAGCACATCCATGTGCGCTTGGAATTGGCCATCCTTGGCCAATTACATTTTGGGAAGCCCCGCCCCGCAGCCTCTTGTTTGAACTGACCAGTTATCGCCAGACAGCACTTTTAGCGTTCGTGTTATTCGTGCCGAATCTTATATCTGCTTAAAACACTTGCCGTATCCACACCTTATACATGACCAAAGCACCGAAAGCGCTATCTTAAGAGTCAGAACAAGCGGTTGGTGGCAGGGCCGTTCGGGAATGTAATTGGCCACGGATGGCCAATTCCAAGCGCACATGGATGTGCTCGTAGCGTTTCCCGAACGGCCCTGCCACCAACCGCGAAAACTCCAATCAATCAGGCTACAGACCAATAGGAAAACTTAAAGGTCAGCAAGGCTCCCACGAACAATCTCAGAAATCTGCCCCCAATCACCGGAAGCAACGGCATCACCAGGGGTCAACCAGGTGCCACCAACGGCCGAGACGTTCTTAAGGGCCAGATAGTCCTTGGCAGTGTTGCGGCGGATACCGCCGGTCGGGCAGAAGGTAACGTCCGGGAAAGGGCCAGAGAACGCCTTCAGGGCGGGGATACCGCCGGCGACTTCGGCTGGGAAGAACTTGAATTCACGGTAGCCAAGGTTGTAGCCAACCATCAGCTCCGAAATCGTTGAAATGCCCGGCAGCAACGGCGCTTCCGAAGTCACACCGAATTCCAGAATGGCCTCGGTGACACCCGGCGTGATCACGAACTGGGCGCCGGCGGCTTCAACCTGCCGGTACTGGGCAATACTGGTGACCGTGCCCGCCCCAACCCAGGCATCCGGGATCGCTTTTCGTACCTGCTCAATGGCCTTCACGCCATGAGGGGTACGCAAGGTGATTTCCAGTACTCGAATGCCACCATCAACCAAAGCCTGACACAGTGGCAGCGCTTCGTCCGGGTGGTTAATGGTAATCACCGGAACAAGCGGGGAAGCGTTCAAGACCGCCTGGACGCGCTCGCGGTGGAAGTCAGACAATTGGTTCATACATATCTCCGGTATAACAAATCTCGGGCGAACAGCCTTAAGCGCTCCAATAAACCTGCAGCCCCGGTTTCAGGAAAGCGCGGATGGGCATTTCGCGGATGTTTTCGATATCGCTGCAGGCACCCTGCAGGGTTTTCAGCTTGTCGTCCCCCTTCAGGTGCAATGCCGTAAAACCCGCACGGCTCAGGGCACGCAGCGTCAGCGTAATGCGCTTCTGGGGCTGGGAAGGTGGCGTCATGGGGGCCACGATGGCAGCCGAATCCGTATCAAGAGCTTGATCCAACTCCGGCGCATCTGGAAACAATGACGCCGTATGGCCGTCGTTGCCCATACCCAGGATCAGCACATCCAGCGGAAGGTGGAGCTCCTCAAGGGCTGTTTCCGCGGCCGCCAAGCCGTCAGCCGGCGTGTCGCCTGGCTGCTTGAGGGACAGGTACCGGGCTTCCGAGGCAGGGCCTTGTAACAGACTTTCCCGCACCAGGCGGGTATTGCTGTCGTTATCGTCTTCGGAGACCCAGCGCTCGTCCGCCAGCAGCACGTCAATGCGCGCCCAATCCAACGGCTTCTCCCGCAAGGCCTCGAAAAAAGGCAGCGGGGTTGAGCCGCCAGACACCACCAGACTGGCGCGGGGTGCAATCAGCAGCCGTTCCGAGAGGTGTTTTGCGACTGCATCCGCCAGCGCAACCGCCGTATCACCAGGGGTGTCGAAAAAATACGCATCCACTGACTCCGGCAGGTTCAGGTCATGCATCTTCATACCAGCTCCTTCCGTCACGGGTAATCATGGCGATGGAGGCAACCGGCCCCCAGGTTCCTGCGGCATAGCGTTTTGGCGGTATGCCACTGTCGTCCCAGTTGCGCATGATCTGGTCAACCCATTGCCAGGCGTGCTCCACTTCGTCACGACGGACGAACAGATACTGATTACCCTTCATGACCTCCCAGAGCAGACGCTCGTAAGCATCCGGTATGCGGTCGGTCTCGAAGGTTTCCGAGAACGTCAGCTCCAATGGCCCCTGGCGCAGGCGCATTCCCTTATCCAGCCCCTGGTCCTTGGTCAGAATTTGCAGGGACATACCCTCGTCCGGCTGCAAACGGATGATGAGTTTATTGTTCGCCAGGTGCTTCTGATCCGGATCAAAGATGTAGTGTGGCGCCGGCTTGAAGTGAATGATGATCTGCGACAGCTTCTCCGGCAGGCGCTTACCCGTACGGATGTAGAACGGTACGCCAGACCAGCGCCAGTTATCGATCTCGGCTTTCAGGGCCACAAAGGTTTCGGTCTTGCTGCCGCGCGCCGCGCCCTCTTCCTCCAGATAGCCCGGCACGGGCTTTCCGCCACTGGTGCCAGCGGTGTACTGCCCGCGCACCACATGGGTATCCATCATGTCCGGAGTGATGCGGCGCATCGCCTTCAGCACTTTCACCTTCTCATTGCGGATACTGTCTGCAGACAGGTCCGACGGTGGATCCATGGCGATCAGGCACAGGAGTTGAAGAAGGTGGTTCTGAACCATATCGCGAACCTGACCGGCTTTATCGAAATAGCCCCAGCGGCCCTCAATACCGACGCTCTCAGCCACCGAAATTTCAACATGGGAAATATGGTTCTGGTCCCACTGGGAAGCGAATAGGTTGTTAGCAAACCGAAGCGCGATGAGGTTCTGTACCGTTTCCTTACCCAGGTAATGGTCGATACGGAACAACTGGTTCTCGTTATAAACCTCACCCAACTCGTCATTGATGACCTTGGACGACTCAAGGTCGTGACCAATCGGCTTCTCTACAACCACCCGGGTGTTCTGGTCGCAACAGTTATTTCCCCGGAGGTTGCGTGAAATCTCACCGTACATGGCCGGTGGTGTGGCCATGTAGACGATCAGATTGCTGGGTTCCTTGCTGCGCCAGTCATTGAGGACGCTGTAACCTTCAGGGTTGGTGAAATCGAGGAACTGGTAATCCACGCGCTGCAGGAATTTCTCGGCCACGTCGGTATCAAACTCGTCTTTCCTGACATGCTCTTTCAACTTACCAAGAAGCGTCTTACGAACCTCGCCGCTGTCTGCCTTGTTTCTCGCGATTGCCAGAATACGAGTGCCCTTGTGGAGCAGTCCGGCCCGCTCAAGCTGATACAGCGCGGGAAACAGTTTGCGTTGCGCCAGATCACCAAGCGCACCAAACATCATCAAGTCACAGCGGGTATTTATCGGATCAGCCATCGGTTCCTTCTCTCTTTGTTTTCATGCAGCAATACACCGCCGCACGACTCGAGGCGTCAATGTAGTAATTTTATGCAAATAATGACACCCGAAATTAAATTTTCCAAGGATATTTTCCAATTAATGACACTTTTACTACCACAAACCTACCAAAAACACGCTATAATCAGCGCGGATTTTCACAAGAACGCCGATGATTCAGGGAGTATCCCAAATGGCTGCGAACCAGGCGCAACGCGATGACAACCTGCTCGAAGATATCCAGCTAAGACTGGACACGCTCAATAAATCAGAGCGCAAGGTTGCCGAGGCGATTCTTCGCGACCCAAGTGCCGCCACCCGTTACAGCATTGCCGCTCTGGCCAGGGCGGCGGACGTCAGTGAACCGACCGTCAACCGTTTCTGTCGCGGCTTTTCAGCCACCGGCTTTCCCGATTTCAAGATACGCCTGGCCCAGAGCATTGCCACTGGCACGCCGTACATTGGTCAGAACGTGGAGCCCGACGACACTGTCGCAGAGTTCTCTGACAAGATCATGCTCAGCACCATTGCCAGCCTCGACAAGGCACGTCAGGCCCTTGATCCAAAAGCACTGGCGTCGGCCATCGACTATCTGATCCAGGCCAAGCAGATCAACTTCTTCGGCATGGGCGGCTCCGCACCGGTTGCCATGGACGCCCAGCACAAGTTCTTCCGCTTTAATATCCCGGTCATGTCGTACGATGACGCCCTGATGCAGCGCATGGTAGCCGCAGGGGCCACCAAGGGCGATGTCATCGTGCTTATTTCCTATACCGGGCGCACCCGTGAAACCGTTGAAATTGCACAGCACGCCCGCACCAACGGCGCTACCGTTATCGGCATCACCATGCCTGACTCGCCACTGGCAGACGTCTGCACGGTGGTCATTGAAGTAACGGCGCCGGAGGACACCGAGGTTTACATGCCGATGTCCTCTCGTATTATTCACCTGACAGTGATCGACATCCTCGCGACCGGCGTCACCCTCAAGCGCGGGGCGGATTTCCTGGGCCATCTGAAAAAAATCAAGGAAAGCCTGAAACCTACCCGCTTCCCAATGACCTAAACGCGCGGCTTTCAAAGGTAGCAAAGCCACTGATTTAGTGTCTCATCCTTCTACGCCCCTCCTCCCCCTGAAAACTCACCCCCCTTTTTCTTCAGGGCGGAGGATGCACTACCCCTCCCGTTACAGGACTATGAAATCCGGTTTCCCAATGTCTGATTGGCAGAAGCTGCAATCAAGGGAACCGGAAGCCTGATCCGGAACTGACTGTCCACGACACGATGCCGGAACTTCCGCTTCCCTGACATTCAAAAAAGACAAAAAGCACAGGACACAGATGATGCAAAACAATAAGCGCTTTTTCCCGAACAAACTCCCGCTTGCGGCTGCAGTCACAGCTGCCATCATGGCTACGCCCGCCATCGCCGTTGATTTTCATGGCTATGCCCGCTCAGGTCTTTCCACCAACACCAGCAGTGGCGGGGAACAAACCTGTTTCGGTAGCGGTGCCAACGGCCACTTTGTCGGACGCCTTGCAGACGAATGCGACACTTATGCGGAACTGGCCTTTGGTGACCAGCTCTTCAGCCAGGACGGTAAAACGTTCCGCTTCGACTCCATGGTCTCCTACGAAGCCATCAACCAGGGTAACGACTACCAGGCATTTGACGGCGCCGACGATGTCAACGGCGTCGATTTTGCCGGCGAGGAAACCACTCGCAACAACGGCAACCCCTATAGCGGCGGCGAAGTAGCGGTGCGTCAGCTTTACGTGTCCGGCACCAACGTCATCGAATCTCTGCCTGGAGCCACACTCTGGGCTGGCAAGCGCTTCTACAAGCGTCATGACGTGCACCAGCTAGACCTGTTCTACATCAACAACTCCGGCTACGGCGCGGGCGTTGAAAACATTCAGGCCGGTGCTGGCCAGTTCTCTGCTGCATGGATCAACTTTGACAAGCAGGAAAGCGACACCATCGTTCAGAACAACAAGCTGGACCTGCGCTACGCCTTCCCGGTTGGCGAAAGCACGCTGACACTGGCGGGCATCTATGGCATGGCTGACTTGACCGATGAGCAGGAGGCCGCTGGCATCATGGACGAAGACGGCTTCTTCGGTACCATTGAACTGTCATCTGGTTTCATGGGTGGCTTTAACAAATTCGTCCTGCAGTATGCGACCGACTCCCTGGGCGAAGCCGCCTTTGCCAACCAGGGCGGCAACGCGAGCCTCAACGCCCCTTACTACGACGGCACGCTCGAGAAGAGCTGGCGCGTGTTGAACCACGGCGTGGTCAAGCTCGGAGGCCCTTGGGAGCTTGGCTACTCCGCCCTGTACTCCAAAGGTGAAACCTACGGCCCGATCAACGAAGAGGAACCCACCCGCCTGAGTGTTGTTGCTCGCCCGATCTACAACTGGAACTCCGTGACCAGCACAGCTCTGGAAATCGGCTATGAGGATGTGCACCACCCCTACAACGACGAAGAAACCGACCTGCAGAAAGTTGCCATTGCGCAACAGTGGAGCGCAGGCCCCGGTTACTGGGCGCGCCCGGTGATTCGTGCCTACGCGGCAGCGTTCTTCGGCGATCAGGCGGAAGCCGCTCGTAGTGAAGGCATCGATGGCGACATCCAGATCGGTGCCCAGATCGAAGCCTGGTGGTAAGGCTCTAAACACCACACACTCTCGTTGGACCTCCTTGGGCCGGCTTTTCAGCCGGCCCTTTTTTGTACGCACCACTCCTCTATTCTCTACTCCCCATACTCCCCTCAGACTACGCCCGCAAAAGTCCATTGCCGAAGGATGTGTGGCCGAGCTCTTCGCGCAACCATGATCCTGCAACGTTTGCGTACAGGTTCTGCCGGTTCGCAAGCAACATCCCAAACAACAACAATGGAAAAAGGATACGCGTTATGCCTGACCATAAACTGGTTGCAGGCGGCTGGGCCTTGGCTTTGTCCCTGGCTCTTGTCGGTTGCAACTCCGGTAGCAACAGCTCATCTTCAGACTCCGGCGACGGCGGAGGCGGGGACTCCACCGCCCTGCTGGAACCCGGCGACAACGAAGCCATCCTCTATTACAAACGCCCCGCCGGCGACTATGACGGCTGGGGGCTCCATCTCTGGAACGACGCCGCAGCCGGTTGCGATGGTCTGGCGGAAGGCGTGCCGACCGAGTGGACCGACCCACACACCGCCAGTGGCGTGAACGACACCTACGGCGCCTATTACATCATTCCCATGCGCGACGGCGGCGACTGCATGAACTTCATCATGCACAAGGGCGATGAAAAAGACCTGGGTGATAATGATAAACGCTGGCACTTCGGCGCCCTGGGCAATCGTATTTTCACGATCAGCGGCAGTCAGTTGCTCTCCCCCGACCCGATCGAAGCCGAGGAACTGGCCGTCGACGGCGCCAAGGCTCACTGGCTGGACGCCAATACGCTCGTCTTTGCCGACACCGCCGCGGCGACCCGAGTCGAACTTCGATATGACGCTGGCGCCGGCATCACTGTCGATAACACCGATAAAACCCTGAACGGGGGCACCGTTATTGAGCTGAGCGCAACCACCCTCTCGCCAGAGCTGGAAGAGGCCTTCCCCCATCTTGCAGACTGGCCAGCCTATAGCGTGGACACCGACAGTCAGACCAAAATGGACGCTTTGCGCGGCCAACTGATTGCCGGCGCTTACAATGGCAATGATGAGCTGATGTCGGCTACCCGCCTTCAGATCCCGGGTGTGCTCGACGATCTCTATGCCTATGACGGCACTCTGGGCGCAACCGTTAGCGGTGCCGATACCGGGTTTGCGGTTTGGGCCCCAACGGCCCAGAGCCTGCGCCTGCACGTGTTCAATGCCGACGGCAGCATGGTGAGCGGCTATCCGGTAGACATGACCCGGGATAACGGTGTCTGGAGGCATACCGGCAACACCGCCGATGTCGACCGTAAGTTCTACCAGTATGAGGTGACGGTCTACCACCCCCGTACCGATGCCATCGAAACCACCATGACATCGGACCCCTATGCCCTGAGCCTTTCTGAAAATGGCGTGTATGCGCAGGTCGTCGATTTGGCTGACAGCGACCTGAAACCGGCCAACTGGGACAGCCTGACCCCACCGACAGTGCAGGCCCCCGAGGATGTCGTGGTGTATGAGACCCATATTCGCGATTTCAGCGCCACCGACGAAACCGTTGCAGCTGCCAACCGGGGCAAGTACGCCGCCTTTACGGAATCCATCAGCGATGGCGTCACTCACCTGGAAAGCCTGGCGAACGCCGGCATCACCCATCTCCACCTGCTGCCGTCTTTCGATATCGCAACGATCAACGAAAACCCGGCCGAGGTGGTCAATATCGACGACGACTTCAGCAAACTGTGCGACCTGTCTGACGAAGCCGCAGCGAACTATGCGGACCTCTGCGGCAGTGGCGACACCATCCGCACGGTCCTGGCATCCTTCGACCCTGCAACCGGCGATGCCCAGGCGCTGTATGGCACTTTTCGTGGCCTCGACAGCTTCAACTGGGGCTATGACCCGGTGCACTACACCGTTCCCGAGGGCAGCTACGCCTCCGATGCCAACGGGGTGACCCGGATACGGGAATTCCGTGAAATGGTGCAGTCTGCCACCAATCTGGGTCTGAACGTGGTCCTGGATGTGGTCTACAACCACACCAACGCCTCCGGGCTTGCCGACAAGTCGGTTCTCGACAAACTGGTCCCCGGCTACTACCACCGCCAGAACCCCGAAACCGGCGTTGTTGAGCAGTCAACCTGCTGTGAAAACACCGCGTCCGAGCACCGGATGATGGAAAAGCTGATGATCGACTCCCTGGTCACCTGGGCGTCGGAGTACGGCATTTCCGGGTTCCGCTTTGACCTGATGGGGCATCACATGCTGTCGAATATGGAAAAGGCGCTGGATGCCGTAACTGCGGTCGATCCAGACACCTACTTCTACGGTGAGGGCTGGAACTTCGGTGAAGTCGCCAATAATGCGCGTGGCGTCAACGCCATCCAGCCAAACATGGCCGGAACGGGCATCGGCTCCTTCAACGATCGCCTGCGTGACGCCGTACGTGGTGGCGGCCCCTTCGATGGCGGTGACGCACTGCGCGCCAACCAGGGCTTCAGCAATGGTCTGTTCAGCATCCCCAACGACCGAAACAGCGGCAGCGACGCTGAGAAAACCCGCCTGCTGCAGATCAGCGACTGGATCCGCGTTGGCATTGCCGGCAGCCTGAGCGACTATTCGTTGATCACCGCCGATGGCACCACCAGAACCGGCGCGGAGATCGATTACAACGGTCAGAGTGCCGGGTATACCAGCGATCCCCAGGAAATCATCAACTACGTCTCCAAGCACGACAACCAGACGCTCTGGGACAACAACCAGTACAAGGCGGATTTCGCCGCCACGCTTCAGGAACGTGCCCAGATGCAGGTGGTGGGCCTTTCCGTCCCCATCCTCAGCCAGGGCATTCCCTTCATCCATATGGGCTCGGAACTGCTGCGTTCCAAATCCATGGAAAGGGACAGTTACGATTCCGGCGACTGGTTTAATGAAGTCGACTTCAGTTACCAGGAAACCGCCTGGAATCGTGGCCTGCCCCGTCAGGACAAGGACGGCGCGAACTGGGACCTGATCACCGAGATCATCGGCCAGTTCCAGGCCGGCCCAACGCCAAGCGAGATCGACTACACCCGCGAGCAGGTCGAGAAGTTGCTGATCGTTCGTAACGAAAGCGAGCTTTTCCGTCTACGCACCGCTGAACAGGTCAGTGAACGACTGTCGTTCCACAACACCGGACCCAGCCAGGTACCCGGCGTGATTGCCTTCAGTCTGGACGATGGCCCCGACAACGGCCTGACCGATCTGGACAGCGACGTGGATCAGGTCGTCGTGGTGATCAACAGCACAGGGACCCAACAGGCACTGGACACCAGCCTAAATGAGGCCTTTTCCGTGATGGCGGACACCTCCCCGGAACAGACCGCTGCAGCAGCGAACGGCACCTTCACGGTACCGGCCCTGTCAGTGGCTGTATTCAATCGATAAGGCCGCTGACAACGGCCCTGGCGGCCCCATGGAGGAACAGATCCCATGGGGCCAGCAACCATAAAGGAGACAATCATGAACAGGAAACTCACAACATTGGCTTTGGCCTCGGTTATGGCCATCACAGCCGGTTGCGCCACCACCGGTGGTGAACGCGACTACAGCAAATCCTTGTACCTACGCGGGCAATTTGCCTGGTGGGATGCACTGCCGGAGTACAAGGTCAAGAAAGTGGACAACGGGCTCTATCGCACGGAAGTGGAACTCAAGGCTGACGGGCAACCCTACGAGTTCAAGTTTGGTGATGCCAACTGGACGTCAGGCACCAATTGCGGCTATCTGTCGGAAGAAGACAAGGATGTTCAGTTGAACAAACCGGTAAAGACTAATTGCTCCGCGGTCTTCGAAAACTTCCGCTTTACCCCGCCCGAGACCGGTACCTATGGGTTCTACTTCGATGTACGCGGGGAGACCCCCGAAATCTACATCGACGAAGCCAACTAAAAAAGCCCGGGACGTTGCCCGGGCCTCTCGTGCAATGCAACAAGGCACCCGATACCGGGTGCCTTGTTGTTACGGCCGTTCTACTTCGGCGTTCTCTCTGAGGAACTGCTGATACGCCTGATACTCGCGCTGCCCCTCAAGCGATGCCAGGAAACCGCGAAGCTGCCGGAATTCACCACCATCCCGGTTCACGTCACCCTCGTTAACCGCATCGAGGGCCACGATGGTCGCGCTGTCATTGGACACCACCGAGCCGTAGACATTGTCTCCGTCACCAGGGCGTTGAAGTGAAAACACCTGGGACATGACAGCACCACCGAGCGATGGGTTGCTCCTGGGCTGATCCTCATAGGATTGCCACTCCTCAAGCCCCAGCTCTTCAATGTTCTTGCCGGATTCAAGGTCAGCGATGATCGCGTCAGCACGCTCTCTGAGCGCTTCACGAGTCTTCTGACTGGTCAGCGCCGCACGAATTTCATCGGCCACTTCTTCAAGCGGCTGCTGTTGTGCTTCCTGGTACTCACCCACCCGAGCTACGACGGACATGTTGTCGCCGACGTCAATCAGCTCGGTGTTAAAGCCTTCGGTCAATACATCCTCGGAAAACAACTGGCGGATCAGACCCGCGTGATCAAAGGGCGCTTCACCCCCGTTCCGGGTGATACCACTCTTTTCCCGCACTTCAAGACCCAGTTCTTCTGCTGGACCGGCCAGATCATCAGCCGCATAAGCCAGGTCAGCAAGCTCTGAGCGAACTTCGGCAAAACGCTCGGTGGCTTCACGCTGGGCAAGCTCACGGCGGAGTTGATCTTCCAATTCTGCCAATGGGGGTGCTTCGGTTTTCTGCACGTCCTCAAGCTTGATGAGATGAACACCGAAGCTGGTGGACACCGGATCGGATACTTCCCCTTCTTCAAGTGCAAATAGGGCTTCTTCAAAGGCCGGATCGTAGACACCACGCTCAGCAAAGCCCAGATCGCCCCCCTGCTCTGCGGAGACCGTATCCACGGAGAACTCTTCAGCCAGCGTTGCAAACGACTCACCGGCTGCCAGACGCTCCTGAATTGTCGCCATGGTCTCTTCAGCGTTCTCTCCATCCTCAATCAGGATGTGTGAGGCACGTCGTTCTTCGCGGGCCAGCTCAGAGGACCGCTGTTCATAATAGTCACGCAGTTGGTCATCACTGACATCGATGGTTTCGGCAAGTGCTGCCAGTGACAGAACGATGTAACTGGCATCCACGCTCTCAGGAAGCTTGAAGGCGTTCTGGTTCTCATCGTAGTACGCTTCCACATCGGCCTCGGTCACCTCCACCTGATCGCTCACAGCGTCTGCAGAAAGCGTCGTCACACGGAAGTCACGGGTCTGGTTCTGGATGCGCAGCAACTGGGCCACATTTTCATCCGTCACTACGCCACTCTGAGAGATACCGGCACGGATCTGGTTCACCACATACTGCTTGCGCATGGTTTCGCGAAACTCGGCAACGCCCATTCCCATATTCCTGACCGCAGAGACAAACCGGTCGCGGTTAAAGGTACCGTCTACCTGGAACTGGGGCATCTGGGTGATCAGGGAGTCAATATCGGCATCAGAGAGTTCCAGCCCCTGGTCTTCGGCGTTCAGGGTCATCACTTTCTGCTGGATCAGGGCATCGAGAACATCCTGACGAACCTGATCCTCATCCAGCAACGACGGATCTGGATTCTCCATCTCGGACAGGCGGCGTTGACTCTCAATCTGTACAACCCGGAGGAATTCCCTCTCGGTAATGTCTTCCCCATTGACCGTCGCCACTTCAGGCTCGCCGGAAAAACCACCGACAATCGCGTCCATTCCCCAGATAGAAAGTGAAACAATCAGAAGGCCAATGATGATTTTGGCAATGGTGCCCTGGGCATTTTCCCGAATATCTTGAAGCATGTCTCTCCCGGATCCCTGATCAAAGTCTGTGAGGGTCTCTTAACGTAAAAAGGCGCATTCTTTCAGGAATGCGCCTTGAATTCATCTGGAGCAGGCTGGCAGCGGTATCGCCACCGGGCCAACCGCTCCGACAATGACCGGGAATCCCGGACATTGCCAGATGAAAGAGTCCGTTACTTAACGGAGTCTTTCAGGGCCTTACCTGCCTTGAACCCAGGCACTTTGGAGGCCGGGATCTTGATCTCGGCACCCGTCTGCGGGTTACGGCCAGTACGAGCGGCACGCTCTTTAACAGAGAAAGTACCAAAACCAATCAGGGTTACCTGATCGCCTTTTTTAAGGGCACCGGTGATAGAGGTGGTCATGGCATCCAGAGCACGGCCAGCAGCGGCTTTGGAGATATCTGCGGATTCTGCAATTGCATCGATCAGTTCGGACTTGTTCACACTAAACCCCTTCGATTTCAGGTTGAAGATGTTATAGGTTGGTTTGTTGTTTCCTGGACGTTCCCGACTATCGCATAAGCGGTCAGAGAATTCCATTCTTCACTATTTTTATTCCTTTCGGTTACTAACCGGTGTTCGGAATAGGCATTAACTGCGCGGGAGCCCTTGATATTGGCTGCTTCACGGCGAAACAGTTATACCAATGGGCTCTCTCGCATGTCAACAATTCAACGCGGGTTTAATGTGTATTTATGCGCTCTGCAGCGTCGCCGTCTTCGTCACGGGGCTTACCTGCACCCGGTTTCGAAGACGAATCTTCGGCGCGCGGTTCGGGCGGATAGGCCAGCGCAATGTCCAGAACCTCGTCAATCCATTTGACCGGACGGATCTCCAGTGATTCCTTGATGTTCTCCGGTATCTCTTTGAGATCACGAACATTTTCATCCGGGATAATCACCGTCTTGATGCCACCCCGGTGTGCCGCCAGAAGCTTTTCCTTGAGGCCGCCGATGGCCAGCACGCGGCCCCTCAGGGTGATCTCGCCGGTCATCGCCACATCGGCCCGAACCGGAATCTGGGTCAATGAAGAAACCAGTGCCGTGCACATGCCGATACCGGCGCTAGGACCATCTTTTGGCGTTGCGCCCTCAGGAACGTGAACGTGCAGATCGTGTTTTTCATGGAAATCGTCACTGATACCCAACCCCAGTGCGCGACTTCTGACCACTGTCAGGGCGGCCTGGATAGACTCCTGCATCACATCACCCAGGGAGCCGGTCTTGACCACCCGCCCCTTGCCTTTGGTCAACGCGCATTCGAGAGTCAGCAGCTCACCACCGACCTGGGTCCAGGCAAGGCCTGTCACCTGTCCGACCTGATTCTTCTCCTCGGCCAGGCCATACTTGAACTTCTTGACGCCGGAATAGTCCTCAAGCATCTCGGGCGAGAGCGTCACAGAGGCCTTGTCACCGCTTTCAACGTGATCCCGCACCACTTTGCGGCAGATCTTGGCAATCTCACGCTCAAGGCCGCGTACGCCGGCCTCACGGGTATAGTAGCGAATCAGGTCACGAAGCGTTTGCTCCGGCATGTCGAGTTCGTTCTTGCGCAGACCATTGGCCTTGACCTGCTTGGGCAGCAGATACTTCAGCGCAATGTTGACCTTCTCGTCCTCGGTGTACCCGGGGATACGAATAATCTCCATGCGGTCCAGCAGCGCCGGCGGAATGTCCATGGAGTTCGACGTGCACACGAACATTACGTCGGAGAGATCGTAGTCGACCTCCAGGTAATGGTCGTTGAAGGTGTGATTCTGTTCCGGGTCGAGCACTTCCAGCAACGCTGATGCCGGGTCGCCACGATGGTCCATGCCCATCTTGTCGATCTCGTCGAACAGGAACAACGGGTTCTTCACACCCACTTTGGACAGCTTCTGAAGCAGCTTGCCGGGCAAGGCACCAATGTAGGTTTTGCGGTGGCCACGAATCTCCGCTTCATCACGGACGCCGCCCAACGCCATACGCGTGTACTTGCGATTTGTTGCGCGGGCGATCGATTGGCCAAGAGACGTCTTACCAACACCGGGAGGACCTACCAGACAGAGAACCGGGCCCTTCACTTTTTTCACCCGGCTCTGAACCGCCAGATACTCAAGAATCCGCTTCTTCACCTCGTCCAGCCCGTAGTGATCCTCATCCAGGATATCGCGGGCCTTCTCTATATCGTGGCGAACACGGCTGCGTTTTTTCCAGGGAATGGCCAGCATCCAGTCGATGTAACCACGCACCACCGTTGCCTCTGCAGACATCGGTGACATCATCTTGAGCTTGTTCAGTTCCGCTTCGGTTTTCTTGCGGGCCTCTTCGGGCAGGCCGGCTTCCTCCAGCTTTTGCTCAAGCTCTTCAAAATCGTTGTTGCCCTCACCGAGGCTGCCCATCTCCTTCTGGATGGCTTTCATCTGCTCGTTGAGATAGTACTCCCGCTGACTCCGCTCCATCTGTTTCTTGACGCGGCCGCGGATGCGTTTTTCAACTTCGATCAGGTCAATTTCGCCGTCCAGCTTGCCTAGCAGCAAGTCAACGCGCTGGCGAATCTCGAGGGCTTCAAGAAGCTCCTGCTTCTCGGGAATCTTCAGCTCCAGATGGGCTGCCATGGTATCTGCAAGGCGCTCAAGCTCATTGATGCCGGTCAGCGCATTGGAGACTTCCGAGGGCACCTTCCTGGAGAGCTTCACGTACTTCTCGAACTCGTCCATCAGGGTTTTGACCAGTACTTCCTCTTCCCTGGCTGGCAGCGAGTCCTCATCCATCAGCATGGCCGTACCGGCGAGATACTCGCCTTCAGCGATGCCGGTAACGGTTGCACGGGCGTTGCCCTCAACCAGGACCTTGACGGTGCCATCCGGCAACCTGAGCATTTGCAATACTGTGGCTACAGTACCCATGGCAAACACATCATCCGGGCCTGGTTCGTCCGTCGACGCATCTCTCTGAGCCACCAGCAGGATTTCCTTGTTGCCCTCCATGGCCGCTTCCAGTGCCTGTATGGACTTCTCTCGGCCCACAAACAGCGGCACCACCATGTGCGGGAACACCACCACATCTCTCAGCGGCAACAGCGGGTATTCTTGCACGGACTCTTCAGGTATCAGGGTCATAGAAAATCCTCTGACGATGTTTGATTCAGCATATCACCCTTCATTGGGGCGACAGCAAAAATTGCAATCTTTTTACGCGCCCAGGCACCATTTCCCGGCACGGTGCGGGCATAAAAAAAGGGCGTTTCCGCCCTTTTTTAAACGCCGACTGACCGGAGCATTAATCTTCCGGTACCGCCTTGGCGTGGTCGCTGCTCGCATAAATCTTGAAGGGCTCGGATTGGCCACTGATGACGCTCTCGTCAATCACCACCTTGGAGACATCATGTTCAGACGGTATCTGATACATGGTGTCCAGCAATGTCGCCTCCATGATGGAACGAAGACCACGGGCGCCGGTTTTGCGCTCCATGGCTTTGCGAGCAACAGCCCGCAACGCGTCTTCACGAAAATCCAGTTCCACGCCTTCCATGTCAAACAGCTTCTGGTACTGTTTGGTCAGAGCGTTCTTGGGCTCAGTCAGTATCTGGACAAGCGCCTCTTCATCCAGTTCCGTCAGAGTCGCCACCACCGGCAAACGACCGACGAACTCCGGGATCAGGCCATATTTGACCAAATCCTCGGTTTCGACATCCTTAATGATATCGCCCGTGTTCTTGGTGTCGTCCGGGCTCTTCACCAGCGCAGAGAAACCAATACTGCTGCGCTCTGAGCGCTCCTGAATCACCTTATCCAGGCCGGCAAAGGCGCCGCCGCAGATAAACAACATGTTACCAGTGTCCACCTGCAGGAATTCCTGCTGCGGGTGTTTGCGGCCGCCCTGGGGAGGAACGGACGCCACGGTGCCCTCAATCAGCTTGAGCAGGGCCTGCTGAACGCCCTCACCGGACACATCCCGGGTAATGGACGGGTTATCAGACTTGCGGGAAATCTTGTCAATTTCATCGATGTACACAATGCCCCGCTGGGCCTTGTCGACATCGTAGTCGCATTTCTGCAGAAGTTTCTGGATGATGTTCTCGACGTCTTCACCGACGTAGCCCGCCTCGGTCAACGTGGTTGCGTCGGCAATAGTGAAGGGAACATTCAGCATCCGAGCCAGCGTTTCGGCAAGCAGGGTCTTACCACTACCCGTCGGGCCGATCAGCAGGATATTACTCTTGCCAAGTTCTACCTCGGCCTTGCCCTCACCGTAGCGGAGGCGCTTGTAGTGGTTATAAACCGCTACAGACAGCACCACCTTGGCCCGGTCCTGGCCGATCACGTATTCATTCAGCGTGTCGCGGATTTCAGCGGGTGTCGGAAGACGATCACTGGCCTCTTCCTGTGCATTTTCCTGGATTTCCTCCCGGATAATATCGTTGCACAGATCGACGCACTCGTCGCAGATGAACACCGAGGGCCCTGCAATGAGCTTACGGACTTCATGCTGGCTCTTTCCACAAAACGAGCAGTACAGCAACTTGCCGTTATCGTCGCCCCTGCCGTTTCTTTCATCTGCCATTGAAATACCTCTGAGCTTGGTTTGCCGGCGCACTCACCTCAATACGCCGGCAGGGAATGTTGCGATTACCTTCAGTATTATTTATTCGGTACACGCTTATCAAGTATAGAATCAATCAGCCCGTAGTCCTTCGCCTGCTGAGGATCCATGAAATTATCACGGTCCGTATCCTTGGCGATGGTGTCCAGCTTCTGGCCGGTATGATGGGCCAGGATAGAATTCAGGGTGTGACGGATCTTCAGAATCTCACGTGTGTGGATCTCAATATCCGTAGCCTGCCCCTGGTAACCGCCTAACGGCTGATGAATCATAACCCGCGAATTCGGCAGACAGGCACGCTTGCCCTCTGCACCGCCCGCCAGCAGAAAAGCGCCCATGCTGGCAGCTTGACCCACGCACAGCGTGGCCACATCGGGCTTGATGAACTGCATGGTGTCATAGATAGACATACCCGCAGTAACGGAGCCACCCGGGCTGTTGATGTACAGATGAATGTCCTTGTCCGGGTTCTCGGACTCAAGGAACAGCAACTGAGCCACAATCAGGTTGGCCATATGGTCTTCAACCGGGCCCACCAGGAAGATTACCCGCTCCTTTAACAGACGGGAAAAGATGTCAAAAGAACGTTCGCCTCGTGCGGTCTGCTCGATAACGATTGGTACCAGGCCGGAATTGGTAACCATTGCGGGACCATCAATTGGTGTCTGCGTCATGATGCGCGTGAACTCCTTCTGGACAATGGAGTGGCGTTTTATCGCCACCGCTTATAAATCAGCTACGCCTCGTTTTTCTTATCGCTATTACTGTGCCAGCACCGGGCCAAGATGAAAACAGCCGGACGTACCGGCTGTTCTACTTCCCAGGCATGCAGGGCCAATCTGTAATAGCCCTGCCGTCTTTAGCGCTGCTGCTGACCGGCCTGGATAGCCTCTTCGTACTTCAGCTTCTTCTCCTTGACCTTGGCCTGGTCAAGAATCAGATCAACAACCGCATCTTCAAGAACAGATGACTCGATCTGCTGCTTCTGTTCAGGGCTGCTGTTGAAATGCGCCACAACCTCTTCAGGTTGTTCATACGTTGACGCAATTTCCTGGATCTTTTCATCCACTTTAGCAGGATCTGCCTTCAGGTCGTTCTGCTTGACGACTTCCTGAAACAGAAGGCCTGTTTTCACACGGCGACGGGCCTGCTCTTCGAAGATTTCCTTAGGCAGCTGCTGGAAGTCTACCTGGCCGCCGAACCGCTGTACCGCATCCTGGCGCAGGCGATCAATCTCCTGATCCACCAGGGCCGTGGGCACATCAAGCTCGGTGCTTTCCAGAAGCCCCTCAACCACGTCATTCTTAACCTTGTTGGAGACCGCCTGCTTGAGCTCACGCTCCATGTTCTTCTGCACTTCTTCACGGAACGTGGCTTCGTCTTCAGCGTCGATACCAAATTTCTTGAAGAATTCAGCATCCAGCTCCGGAAGCTGCGGCTCCTGAACCTCGTGAATCTTGATATCGAACTTAGCCGGCTTGCCCGCCAGCTCTTCGTTCTGGTAGTCCTCGGGGAAGGTCACTTCGATTTCAAGCTCTTCACCGGCCTTGCCGCCGACGATGCCCTTTTCGAAACCGGGAATCATCTGGCCTGAGCCAAGGGTCAGCTTGTGATTCTCGGCAGCACCACCCTCGAACTCTTCACCATCAACAGTGCCTTTAAAATCAATCAGCACCACATCCTTGTTCTTGGACTTACGCTTGACCGACTTCATGGTGGCCTGCTGGCGACGCAGGTTGTCGATCATGGTGTCAACGTCTTTATCGGCAATCTCAGCTTTCGGCTTCTCAACGGAGATCTTGCTGAAGTCACCCAGCTCCACTTCCGGCAGTACTTCGAAAATGGCGACGAACTCCAGGTCCTTGCCCTCTTCCATGGTTTTCGGCTCGAACTTCGGCCAACCCGCCGGGTTGATGTCCTGCTCCTGCAGCGCCTTGATGTAGTTGTCGCGCATAACCTCGCCGACAATCTCCTGACGGACACTGTCACCAAAACGACGCTTCACCACACGCATGGGCACCTTGCCCGGGCGGAAACCGTTCATCTTTACCGTGCGAGCGGTTTCCTGCAGGCGTTTCTGAACCGCCTGGTCGATTTCCTGGGCGGGCACACCGATTGTCATCCGACGTTCGATGTTGGAGGTCGTTTCAACAGACACTTGCATGGAAGATCCTCAAATTACAGGTTCGGTATGTGAATGAAAATAAAAGCTAAAATCGATTTCAGGACGAATTTCCTGAAAAGGACGTAAATTTAAAAGCGGGTAGTTTATCACGGTTTGCCGTGCCGAGAGAATCCACCTGTTACAGGCAACTTCCGGGAATATGGGCGCCCCGCTCTTTTATCTGAAACGAGAGTTGGGGATTAAAACCAAAAAAGAAAGGGGGCTATAAACATCAATGTGACAGGAATCACTCTCCAGCCACTTCTATAACCCATAAAAAAACCCCCTCAGAAATTCTGAGGGGGTTTTTGATTTGGTACCTCGGGAGGGACTTGAACCCCCACGCCTTGCGGCAATAGGACCTAAACCTATCGTGTCTACCAATTCCACCACCGAGGCAAAAAAATCGGAATTCTCAATCTAAAGGAGCTGCGCATCACTGTAAGCGGGAAAGTGGGGTGGACGAAGGGGTTCGAACCCTCGACCGCAGGAGTCACAATCCTGAGCTCTACCAACTGAGCTACGTCCACCACATCCAGACTACCGCCGGGCAGACCCCAACAGGTACTTCAGGTTAACTTTGCTGATTCGGTGTCTCCGGGACGGATCAAACCGTCTGCGGTATGGCGCGCCCGGCAGGACTCGAACCTGCGACCACCGGCTTAGAAGGCCGATGCTCTATCCAGCTGAGCTACGAGCGCATAAACCGTTCGCCCACCTGACTGTTCAATATCCTGGACTGGCCAGAAAGTGGTCGGGGTAGAGAGATTCGAACTCCCGACATCCTGCTCCCAAAGCAGGCGCGCTACCAGACTGCGCTATACCCCGTCTAAACTGAACAACAGATACCTCAGCAAAGTTGGCGCGCATATTACCGGCGCCGAACCGGTCCGTCAACACGCATTTGGGGTTTTCGCCCATCGATTGGCGACGGAGCCCAAGCATGAGACAATGCTGCGCCTTTATTTTCGCACAACCGACAAGACAAAGACATGAGCGCCAAACTGATCAACGGAAAAGATATCGCCGCCTCTGTGCGACAACAGGTTGCGGCAGGAACCGAGGCCCGTAAACAGCAGGGGCTTCGTGCGCCGGGGCTGGCTGTGGTGCTGGTGGGCAATGACCCGGCCTCGCACGTATACGTAGGCAACAAACGCAGGGCCTGTGACGAGGCGGGCATCATGTCGCTCTCCTACGACCTTCCGGAAGACACGTCACAGGAGGCCCTGGAGGCACTGGTTGACGAGCTCAACGAGAACCCTGACGTAGACGGCATCCTGGTGCAGCTTCCCCTGCCCGACCATATGGACCCAGACCCCATTCTGGTAAAGATCCGCCCTGACAAGGATGTGGACGGCTTCCACCCCTACAACATCGGCCGCCTGATGCAGCGCAAACCGGCCCTGAGACCCTGCACGCCCGCAGGCGTCATCACCCTGCTGGACAGCGTAGACACCCCTTATAAGGGCCAGCATGCGGTTATCGTCGGCGCATCCAACATCGTCGGCCGCCCGATGACCATGGAGCTGCTGCTCAAAGGCGCCACAGTCACAATATGCCACCGGTTTACCGACAATCTCGAGAAATTTGTGCGGGAAGCGGACATTCTGATTGCCGCGGTCGGAAAGCCAGGACTGATCAAGGGCGAGTGGGTCAAGCCCGGAGCAACGGTGATTGATGTGGGAATCAACCGGATGGAAGACGGCAAACTGCGTGGCGATGTGGATTTCGCAGCGGCGTCGGAGCGGGCTGCTTACATCACCCCGGTTCCGGGAGGCGTAGGGCCGATGACCATTGCCACGCTACTACAGAACACGCTCTATGCAGCGAACGAGCTACACAAGGATTAATCTGGCCTCATAAAAAAACCCCGCATTCGCGGGGTTTTTTTTATCGCCGGCCCTGATTACTGACCGTACTTCTCTTTCGCCTTCAGACGATAGGCATGCAAAAGCGGCTCCGTGTAGCCATTTGGCTGTTCGCGGCCCTTGAGAACCAGATCCATGGCAGCCTGGAAGGCAATGCTGCCCTCAAACTCCGGCGCCATGTCGCGGTAGGACGGGTCGTTCTGGTTCTGGCGATCAACCACCGCGGCCATGCGCCTCATGGTTTCATTGATCTGCTCTTCGGTGCAGATGCCGTGGTAAAGCCAGTTGGTCAGCAACTGCGAAGCAATGCGCAGGGTTGCACGGTCTTCCATCAGGCCCACGTCGTTGATATCGGGAACCTTGGAGCAGCCGACACCGCTGTCGATCCAGCGCACCACATAGCCGAGGATACCCTGGGCATTGTTGTCCAGCTCCTGCTGGATTTCTTCTGCCGACAGGGATTTCGGATCGTCCATCACGGGCACGGTCAGGATGTCATCCAGGTTGGCACGGGTGCGGCTTTCCAGCTCTTGCTGGATATCCGCAACGCTCACCTGATGGTAATGGGTGGCATGCAGCGTAGCCGCTGTTGGTGACGGAACCCATGCGGTATTGGCGCCGGCTTTCGGGTGACCAATCTTGGCTTCCAGCATGCCCGCCATCAGGTCCGGCATGGCCCACATACCTTTACCAATCTGGGCAATACCACGGAAACCGGTTTCCAGCCCGACGTCCACGTTCCATTGCTCGTAGGCCTGGATCCAGGCAGCCTGCTTCATCGGCCCCTTGCGGATAAACGGCCCCAATTCCATGGAGGTATGGATCTCGTCGCCGGTGCGGTCAAGGAAGCCGGTATTGATGAACACGGCACGCTCCCTGGCGGCATGGATGCAGGACTTGAGGTTAACGGTGGTGCGTCGCTCTTCGTCCATAATGCCAACTTTCAGGGTGAAAGCCGGCAGGCCAAGCGCATCTTCAACGCGACCGAAAAATTCATTGGTAAACGCCACTTCTTCAGGACCGTGCATCTTCGGCTTGACGATGTAAACCGAGCCAGCGGTGCTGTTCTGAAGCTTGCCCGTGCTCTTGAGGTCGTGAATCGCAATCAGCGAGGTCATCAGACCGTCCATCAGCCCCTCAGGCACTTCACTGCCGTCTTTCAGCAGGATGGCCGGGTTGGTCATCAGGTGACCTACGTTACGCACAAACATCAAGCTGCGGCCTTTCAGCACCAGCTCTCCGCCTTCCGGCTTGGTGTAGGCACGATCATCGTGCATCGTGCGGGTGGTTTGCCGGCCGCCTTTCTCGAAGGTTTCTTCCAGGTCGCCCTTCATCAGGCCCAACCAGTTGCGGTAGGCCAGAGCCTTATCATCCGCATCTACGGCAGCGACAGAATCTTCACAGTCCATGATGGTGGTCAGAGCTGACTCCATCAGCACATCTTTTACATGTGCCCCGTCATCCTTTCCGATCGGGTGGCTGGCATCGACCTGAATCTCGAAGTGCATGCCATTCTTGACCAACAGTACGCCAGTAGGTGCATCGGCGGCGCCGGTGTAACCCACAAAGCCGGACTCGTCTTTCAGACCAGTAGACTCACCGTTCTGCAACTTGACCACCAGCTTGCCACCCTCAACCAGATACTGGGCTGCGTCTTTATGGCTGCCAGAAGCCAGCGGAGCGGAACTGTCCAGAAGGTTGCGCGCAAATTCAATGACCTTGGCACCTCGAACCGGGTTGTAGCCACGGCCTTTTTCGGCGCCGTTGTCCTCGGAGATCGCATCGGTGCCGTACAGTGCGTCGTAAAGGCTACCCCAACGGGCGTTGGCAGCGTTCAGCGCAAAACGGGCGTTCATCACCGGAACCACAAGCTGGGGACCAGCCATGGTGGCCACTTCGGGATCCACGTTTGAGGTGGAGATCTTGAAGTCGCCGGGCTCATCAACCAGGTAGCCGATATCCTTCAGGAAGGACTTGTACTCGGCGATGTCGAGCTTCTGGCCCTTGTGGTCACGATTCCAGGTGTCCATTTTCTCCTGGATGTCATCGCGCTTGGCGAGCAGCTCTTTATTACGGGGAGCCAATTCGTGAACAATCTTGTCAAACTCGGCCCAGAATTTGTCAGCGTCGACACCCGTGCCCGGAATTGCTTCGTTATTAACGAAATCGAACAGGTTCTTTGCGACCTGGAGGTCGCCGACTTGTACGCGTTCAGTCATCGTTGTTTGCCTCAGTGGGTTACTGTATTCCCTGCCCTTTTTACGGATTTACCCGCCAGGGCCGTTATAATTCGAGGGCGGTATTGTACGGGAATTTCCCTACAAGGTCATTCCCGCGCCAACAACACGACCTTTGGTTGACATCATCCTCTGCGCCAACTGGTGCCTTCGCGACTGTCATCCAGAATAATGCCTTTATCGGCCAACTCATCCCTTATACGGTCCGCCTCGGCGAAATCTTTCCGCTTACGCGCATCGGCACGGGCCTGGATCATCGCCTCAATGTCGTCTGCACTGAGCTCGCCGCCAGTATCGGCCTGAAAGTAGGCTTCCGGGTCCTGCTGCAACAAACCCAGAACACCACCGAGCCTTACAAGCACCGCCGCTTGCTGGTTAGCCTTTTCGTCGCGCCCTTCCCTGCGGTCCAGGTTGATTTCATTAGCGACGGCATGAAGAACCGCAATGGCTCCTGCGGTGTTGAAGTCGTCATTCATGGCCTCGGCAAAGCGCTGGTCGTGTACCGTTTCCGCCACGTTTTTGGCCGGTACCAGACCACGCAGGGCATGATAGAGCCGGGTGAGCGTACGCCCTGCTTCCGCGAGATTGTCTTCCGAGTAATCCACCTGACTGCGGTAATGACTGGACACCAGGAAGTAACGCACCACCTCCGGCGCATACTTCTCAAAGATCTCACGGATGGTAAAGAAATTGCCCAGGGACTTGGACATTTTCTCCCTGTTCACCCGAATAGCGCCGGCGTGCATCCAGGTGTTTACGAATGTGTGGCCATTGGCGCACTCGGACTGGGCAATTTCGTTCTCATGGTGCGGGAATAACAAATCCGGCCCACCGCCGTGGATGTCGAAGGTCTCGCCGAGACAGCGATTGGACATGGCAGAGCATTCGATATGCCAGCCCGGCCGGCCGTCACCCCAAGGTGAAGGCCAACTTACCTCACCCTCTTTGGCGGCTTTCCAAAGTACAAAATCCGCTGGGCTTCGCTTGGCCTCCTGCACGTCTACGCGGGCACCGGCCACCAGATCCTCAAGCTTTTTCTTGCTGAGCTTGCCGTAGTCGGAATACGACTCGACGGAGAAATAGACGTCGCCGTTGCCAGCGGCATAG
Organism: Marinobacter sp. Hex_13; assembly: GCF_001566815.1. Taxonomy (NCBI): domain Bacteria; kingdom Pseudomonadati; phylum Pseudomonadota; class Gammaproteobacteria; order Pseudomonadales; family Marinobacteraceae; genus Marinobacter; species Marinobacter sp. Hex_13. The sequence continues at coordinate 9,252 of NZ_LSMM01000042.1, read as the reverse complement.
GCATGACCGCTTGAAACGAGCTTGTGGATCATGGCCACAATGTCATTAATGTAATCGGTCGCGCACGGCTCTTCGGTAGGCGACAGGACACCCAGCTTGGCCTCATCCTCGTGCATAGCCTTGATCATGCGCTTGGTGAGGTCACTATAAACTTCGCCATTCTCGTCGGCCCGGCGCAGGATTTTGTCGTCGATGTCGGTAATGTTGCGCACGTAATGGACATCGTAGCCGCTGTGACGCAAGTACCGCGTGATCACATCAAACGCCACCAACACCCGCGCATGGCCCAGATGACAGTAGTCATACACCGTCATGCCACAGACGTACATGCGAACCTTTCCCGGCTCTATCGGTTTGAACTCTTCCTTCTGCTGACTAAGGGTGTTGTAGATTCTAATCACGCTACGCTCGTTAAAAGTTTGAATAAATGTATCACCGAACTTACTTGCCCTTGCCCCACGAATCCCGGAGGGTCACTGTGCGGTTGAAGACCGGACGTCCTGCTGCCGCAGTCAGTTCCTGATCGCAGAAAAAATACCCCTCACGCTCGAACTGATATGGCAAATCAGTACGGGGCTGGGCCAAGCTCTTCTCTACTCTGGCGCCTTTGAGGACCACCAGAGATTCCGGGTTGATCAGGTCCACAAAGTCAGTCTCTTTATCACTGTCCGGCGACTCATGGTTGAACAGGCGGTCGTATTGATTGATATCCGTCTCAACGCTGTCAGTGGCCGACACCCAATGAACGACACCGTTCGGTTTGTAGCCTTCGGGGTTAACGCCCAGGGTATTTGGATCGTATTCACATTTCAGTTCAACAATCTCACCGCTGTCGTCACGGATAACCTCACGGCAGGTCATGACGTATCCGCCACGCAGACGCACCGCCTGATCCGGAGCAAGACGCTTCCATTTACGGGGCGGTTCTTCCGCGAAGTCTTCCCTGTCGATGTACAGGGTCTGGCTCCAGGTCACTTCACGCTCGCCCATGTCCGGGTTCTGGGGGTGAACCGGCAACACCAGGGTTTCGGTCTTGTCTTCCGGGTAGTTGGTCAGTGTCACCTTCAACGGACGCATTACGCACATGGCGCGAGGCGAACGGGTGTTCAGGTCTTCGCGAATGGCGTGCTCGAGCATTCCCATATCCACGGTACCGCCGGCCTTGTTGACACCTATCATGTCGCAGAAGGTGCGGATGGACTCCGGGGTATAACCACGACGGCGCATGCCGGAGATGGTGGGCATGCGTGGGTCATTCCAGCTATCCACAAAGCCTTCATCCACCAAACGCTTGAGTTTGCGCTTGCTGGTGATGGTGTAATTGAGGTTCAGCCGGGCAAATTCGATCTGCCGTGGCTGGCAGGGAGCGGAGATGTTGTCCAGCACCCAGTCATACAACGGGCGATGATCCTCGAATTCCAGGGTGCACAGGGAATGGGTAATCCCCTCCATGGCGTCGGAAATCGGGTGGGTGAAGTCGTACATCGGATAGATGCACCATTTATCGCCAGTCTGGTGATGGTCGGCGTAGCGAATCCGGTACAGAATCGGGTCCCGCAGATTGATGTTCGGGGAGGTCATATCGATTTTGGCGCGCAACACCAGCTCACCGTTCTGATACTTACCGGCGCGCATATCGCGGAACAGCTGAAGGTTTTCTTCTACCGGACGGTCACGATAGGGGCTGTTCTGGCCCGGCTCTTTAAGCGTGCCGCGGTACTCGGCCATCTGATCGGCAGTCAGCGCGCACACATAGGCTTTGCCCTTTTCAATCAGCTCAACGGCGAAGTCGTAAATGGCGTCAAAATAGTCCGAAGCGTAGCGAACCTCTCCGCTCCATTCACAACCCAGCCAATGAACATCCTTCTTGATGGAGTCAATGTACTCCTGGGATTCCTTTTCCGGATTAGTATCATCAAACCGCAACGTGCATTCGCCGTCAAAGGTTTCCGCAATGCCGAAATTCAGGCAAATGGATTTGGCGTGGCCGATGTGCAGATAACCGTTCGGCTCGGGCGGAAAACGGGTCACAACCTTACCCGTGTGTTCGCCTTTGGCAACGGCGTCTTCGATCAGGCTCTGGATGAAGTTATGGGCTTTCTTGGACTCGGCGCTCATACAATCTCAATCGTAGGGTGTGTATCTGAAACCGCGTATTATACTCACAAATCATTGCCTAACTCATGCACGCGTACAAACTCTTCAGTACAATAACAGCCACGTTGCTTTTAATACCTACTTGAACAGGAAACCCTGATGATTCTGCTGAAAACCTCCCACGGTGACATCACTCTGGAACTGGATTACGACAATGCCCCCGAGACCGCCAAAAACTTCGAACAGTACGTTCGTGACGGCTTCTATGACGGGCTGATTTTCCACCGTGTCATCAGCAACTTCATGGTTCAGGGTGGCGGCTTTGAACCGGGCATGACCCCGCGAAAGACCCGCGAGCCCATTCAAAACGAAGCCAACAACGGCCTCAGCAATATGCAGGGTACCGTTGCCATGGCCCGAACCATGGACCCGCACTCCGCCACGGCGCAGTTCTTCATCAACGTCGAGAACAACGGCTTCCTTGATCACACTGCGGAAAACGCCGAAGGCTGGGGCTACTGCGTTTTCGGTAAGGTTGTGGAAGGCATGGAAACAGTAAACGCCATTCGCGCTGTGCGTACCACTATGCGCTCAGGCCATCAGGATGTGCCAGCTGAGGACGTGGTGATCGAGAAAGCCGAGATCACAGGGGATGGAGGCGCGGCGTGACCACGCTGTTCATCTCAGATTTACACCTGGAAGAGTCTCGCCCCGACATCACCACTGCATTTCTGGGATTTCTTGAAGAAAAGGCCCGAGGGGTGGAGCAACTCTACATTCTCGGCGATTTTTTCGAAGCCTGGATTGGCGATGACGAACGAACGCCCCTGCAGGAGCAGATTGCGACGGCACTGCGCGCGGTCAGCGACTCGGGCACCAGGTTGTTCCTGATGCACGGAAACCGGGACTTTTTGATTGGCGAGGAGTACTGCAACCGAATCGGTGCCACCTTGCTGGACGACCCGACGGTGGTGGACCTTTACGGCACGCCCACCCTGCTGATGCACGGTGACAGTCTGTGTACCGCGGATGTGGAGTACCAGAAGTTTCGTGCCAACATGCGCAACCCGCAATGGCAGCAGATGATCCTCCAACGACCCCTGGCCGAACGTCAGCAGATGGCCCGTCAATTACGGGAAATCAGCATGGCCAAGAACCAGGGCAAGGAAGAGTTCATTATGGACGTCACCGAGGATGAGGTGGTGAAGGAAATGGAGGCGCACGGGGTGCAACGCCTGATCCACGGCCACACCCACCGTCCGGCGGTTCACGAGCTGGAGGCAGGCGGTAAGCCGGCAAAGCGGATTGTGCTGGGAGACTGGGACGAGAACGTCTGGTGGCTGGAGGTAGAGCCGGATAAGGAACCGGTTCTTACCAAACACCCCCTGTAAAAGAGCCGGGCGATGCCCGGCTCCTTCCGTTCGGTGTTGCAGGCCGTTCAGTGTTGCAGGATCTGCTTCAGGAACTTCTGGGTTCTGGGTTCCTGCGGGTTGTTGAAGAAATCGTGAGGCGGCGCCTCTTCAACGATTTCACCGCCGTCCATGAAGATCACCCGGTCAGCCACCGTCTTGGCGAAGCCCATTTCATGGGTGACGCACAACATGGTCATGCCGCTACCGGCCAGTTCAATCATGACGTCCAGCACCTCCTTGATCATCTCAGGGTCCAGCGCGGACGTCGGCTCGTCAAACAGCATGATTTTCGGCTTCATACACAGCGCCCTGGCGATAGCCACCCGCTGTTGCTGACCGCCGGAAAGCTGGCCTGGAAATTTGTTGGCCTGGTCCGGGATCTTTACCCGCTCCAGGTATTCCATCGCCGTGGCCTCGGCTTCCTTGCGCGGCGTTTTCCGCACCCAGATCGGTGACAGGCAGCAGTTCTCGAGCACCGTCAAATGCGGGAACAGGTTGAAATGCTGAAACACCATGCCAACCTCTCGCCGGACGCTGTCGATCTGGCGCACATCGTCCGTCAGTTCCACGTCGTCGACAATGATCTTGCCCTGCTGATGCTCTTCCAATCGGTTAATGCAGCGAATGAACGTGGATTTACCCGAACCGGATGGGCCACATATAACGATCCGCTCACCGTGGCGGACTGTCAGGTTGAGGTCCTGCAACACGTGGAAATCGCCGTACCACTTGTGCATGCCCTCCACCCGAATAATGTCGGACTTGCCAACGTCTGAGGACGGTGACGATTGTGTTTCAGGAGTTTGCGTTTGTTCTGTCATTGGTTTACCCATCAGGTTCTGTGACCGGTATCGAGTTTGCGTTCAAGGTTCTGGCTGTATCGGGAGATGCCGAAGCAAAACACCCAGAAACAGAACGCCACAAAGACATACCCCTCCACAGCCACGTTCTGCCAGGCGGGGTCCGTAACCGTCGATTGAACGGTGCCGAGAATATCGAACAGCCCGATAATCAGCACCAGCGTTGTGTCCTTGAACAACGAGATAAACGTGTTAACGATGCCAGGAATAACGAGCTTGAGCGCCTGGGGCAGGATGATCAGTCCCGTTTTCTTCCAGTACCCAAGGCCCAGCGCACTGGCGGCTTCGTACTGTCCACGGGGAATGGCCTGCAGGCCGCCACGAATGACCTCCGCCATATAGGCGGACTGCCAGAGCGTGATGCCGATGAGCGCGCGCGCCAGCTTCTCGAAGTTCATACCTTCCGGTAGGAACAACGGCAGCATCACCGAGGCCATGAACAGTACTGTGATTAACGGAACTGCTCGCCACACTTCGATGAAAACCACACAAAGCCCACGGATGATCGGCATCTCGGAGCGACGTCCCAGTGCCAGCAAGGTGCCAATCGGCAGCGAGGCAATGATGCCGATATACGCCAGAATCAGCGTCAGCATCAGCCCACCCCACTTCGAACTCTGAACCTCCTCCAGGCCAAATACGCCACCCGGAACCAGGAAGTAGCCGACAATCGGCAGCCCGGTCAGTCCGAACAACCCCAGCCATTTACGGCCCGGAAAGCGTTCAATGAACTGAGGCGCGAAAGACAGTGCCAGCAGGCCGAACATAATGTCCACGCGCCACTGGAATTCCTCGGGGTAGAACCCGTAGATAAAGAAATTAAGCCGCTGATTGATAAACAGCCAGCAGGCCCCCGCTCCGGTACAGTCACTCGGGTCACTGCCCTGGAAGTTCGCATCCAGCAATACCCAATTGAGCAAGGGACCCACGCTGGTCACGATCAGGTAGCCCACCAACAGGGTCAGAATCGTGTTGTGCCAGCTTGAAAACAGGTTCTCCCGCGCCCACCGGACAGGATCAATGCGTTTTTTCGGCGCCTTCATGGTTGACTCAGCCATCATCGCTCCTTAATCGCTACAGCCCGGTTATAGATATTCATAAACAGGGAGATCAACAGGCTGATGGTGAGATAAACAGCCATGGTAATGGCCACAACTTCCACGGCCTGGCCGGTCTGGTTCAGCGTGGTTCCCATGAACACCGCGACCAGATCGGGGTAACCGATGGCCGTGGCGAGTGAGGAGTTCTTCACCAGGTTAAGATATTGGCTCGTCAACGGCGGGATAATCACCCGCATCGCCTGGGGAATCACCACCAACCTGAGCGTAAGACCATTCGGAAGGCCTAGTGCCTTCGATGCCTCAGTCTGCCCCTTGCTGACCGAGAGGATGCCAGACCGCACAATTTCCGCGATGAAGCTGGCGGTGTACAGGGACAAGGCAATCCATAGCGCCGCCAGTTCCGGAATGATGGAAATGCCACCACCGAAATTGAAGCCCTTCAGCGCTGGCAAATCCCATTCCAGGGGCTGACCGGCGAGGAGGTACGACATTATCGGAACCAGAACCAGGATGCCCACGCCCACCTTGAACGTTGGGAAAATCGCTCCGGTCGCCAGTTGGCGCTTCTTGGCCCATATACGAATGCCAATGACGGCTGCAATGGCCGCGAGAACGCCTCCCCACACCAGACCAAAGCCATCCTGAGTCACCGGCTCCGGCACATACAGGCCACGGTTGTTGAGGAAAAAGGCGCCGCCGACGTCCACGCTTTGTCGCGGTGAAGGCAGGCTACTGAGCACCGCAAAGTACCAGAAGAAAATCTGCAGCAGCAGGGGGATGTTGCGGATCACTTCGATGTACGCCAGTGAGACTTTGGCAACCAGCCAGTTGCTTGAAAGCCTGGCGACACCGATGATGAAACCGAGGATAGTGGCGGTCACCACACCCATTGCCGACACCAGAAGGGTATTGGTCAGGCCGACCCAAAAGGTTCGACCGTACGACATGGTGGCGTCGTAGGGGACCAGGCTCATGATGATGCCGAACCCGGCTGATTCATCAAGGAACCCGAAACCGGTGCTTATGCCACGGCTTTCCATATTGGAAAGCGTATTGTCGATAAGAATCCAGCCACCCCAGAAGACGAGGGCAATGGCTACTACCTGGAAAAAAATAGCGCGAACCCGCGGGTCGTACCAGGGCTTTGGCCCCGCAGGTTTGGAATCAAAGGTTTGTTTTTTCATGCATGTTCCCGGAAAGCTAGCCCGCGACGAAACGAATCACAGATGTCAGTGGGCGGCTCCAACGGGAGCGCGCCCACTGGGTGCTTTCAGGTATTAACGTACCGGAGGCGCGTACATAACACCGCCTTCGGTCCACAGGGCATTGATGCCCCGATCCAGGCCAAGCGGAGTGTCCGGGCCTACGTTACGATCGTACATCTCGCCATAGTTACCAACCTGTTTGATGGCCTTGGCACCAAAATCATCCGGCAGGCCAAGCTTGGCCCCCATGTCGCCGTCAGTGCCCAGTAGGCGCTGGACACTCGGGTTGTCAGATTTCATCATGTCATCAACATTGTCGCTGGTAACACCCAGCTCTTCCGCGTTGATTTGCACAGACAATACCCACTTCACGATGTTGAACCACTGATCATCCCCCTGGCGCACAACCGGTCCAAGAGGCTCCTTGGAGATGGTGTTGGGAAGGATCTTGGCGGAATCGGGATCAGACAACTTGGAGCGAAGTGCCGCAAGCTGCGAACGGTCTGAGGTCAGCACGTCACAACGACCGGACGCAAAGCCCTGGACCGTCTGTTCAGAGGTGTCAAACACAATGGGCTTGTATTCCATGCCCTTGGCCCGGAAGTAATCCGACAGGTTGAGCTCGGTAGTTGTACCGGCCTGGATACAAACAGTCGCACCGTCCAGCTGGGTGGCATCGTCCACGCCAATACCTTTGTTTATCAGAAAGCCCTGACCGTCGTAGTAGTTAACACCGGCAAAGTTGAGACCCAGCGATGCATCCCGGGTAAGAGTCCACGTGGTATTACGGGACAGCATGTCTATTTCACCCGACTGGAGTGCGGTGAAACGCTCTTTCGCGGTCAAAGGCGTGAACTCGACTGCCTGCGCGTCCCCAAAAACCGCAGCGGCAACGGCACGACAGGTGTCGACGTCTATACCGGTCCAGTTACCTTTGTCGTCCGGCTGTGAAAACCCCGGAAGACCACTTGTGACACCACACTGCAAATGCCCTTTTTCCTTGACGCTTTCAAGCGTCGTAGCCGCACTAGCAACCGAAGCGGTAAAAACTCCACACAGCATGGCTGCGCCGACGGCAATCGACTTGGCGTTCTTCATTATCTTATCTCCAAAATTCCGTTGGTTAGAGGTGCACTGAATATGAGCAATTTACGAGCCAGATATACCAACGTGTTGATTTATAGTATTTGTTTTATCAAATAAGCAGCCTCGAATACCGCCTTCAACCTCTACGGGCCACAACTTTGTGCAGCGAATGCCTCACATCAGCACGCGCTGACAGACCATAGGGCAGGCAATTTCTCAACCACTTCCCTATAAAGTAGAAGGCGTTCGCGAATTGAACCAGTTTTCAGGAATTATTTTGGTGCGACCAAAGTATGATCCGGCTCCCGATAGCTTTCCAAACGACTGAGCCAGCCCGCCAGCCAGCGCTCTCGTTCGATCGGAGCGTCGGCGTTCCCGGCCCGACGGGTCAATACTTCAGCGGCTGCGCTTCGGAATTGGTCAAGGGTCGGCCGGTCATCGCCTTTCATGGCAAGAAGGACCTGCAACAACCCCCATCCTTCACCGTTGTATTGCTCCGTGGCGGACAACCCCTCCCCCTTGAAGTTCACATAGTCAATGACGGCATAAACCCCGCCGGACGTGCTGACCAGTTCCTCAAGGTGCCGCTTTACACGTGCTCGTTGGGCGTCAGGAGCTGCCTGTATGACGCGTAACAGGGAGCTACTTGCCCGCTGGACAATAAAGCCGGCCTGGAGATCCCGGGTCGCCAGCAGAAACTCCCTCAGTTCAGCAACACGGGCAGAATCTGCTACCTCGAGAAAAGCGGCTCTGTCGGGCCATGGCGCGTCAAATGGATCCAGCCGTGCAAGCCAGCGGGGCAATGGTGCGTCACGCTTGGCCATGTACCGAATCAGTGCGGGAAAGCTTTCTACGAACCGCCCCTCCACTGCCGACGGATACCAGATAAAATGCCCGATACCGAGCGACGGAAAGGCTTCTCCTTTGTTCCAGTGCACAAGGCAGGCTTTCTTCGCAGAACATTCATTTCGAAAAATCTGCTGCCCTACCCAGTCGAGTTCAGCGTCACTTAGCGTAATCGTAGGTGCGCTTAGGTCCTGCACGCTTGTCGATTCTGCTCCCGCAGGCGTGGGGTCCAATTCATTGGAGCACCCTGACAGGGTAAAAATGATCAGCCATCCGATTACCAGTGATTCATAAACGTTCCGCGACATTGCCAGCCTCCAGCCGGTAGCGATAACCTGTTTGTTTGGCGCCCGGCCTTTCACGCCAATGCTGACGACCTCAACCGCCGCTCGATACCGGACCACACTATGACATTTTTCTCTGGGCTCCTGGCCAGACATTTCCGCCAGACACTGGTTTTGGCTTTCTGCTGGCTGGTTGTTGTCAGGGCGAGCTATGTGCTGCAAAGCGGTGTCGTTCCCGATCCTCTGGCAATGATTGCCGGCGACCTGGCCGGTGCGTTTGTTCTCGCTGTTTTGCTGTGCATCACTAGAGGCATTTCCAGGGTTATTCTGGTCGTGGTTCTGGGATGCGCAACGTTTGTTGCCGGTATGCACCTTACCGTTCACGGAACCCTGTTCCAGCT